>DYZF01000296.1 GCA_020741375.1 Tessaracoccus flavescens | reverse complement strand
GAGGTCAAGCACCGAAAGCTTCATGGCCTCCACGGTACTTGTCGGCTCAACTATTCCGGCCTGCTAGCCTCGTCAAGGATTCAACTTGCCTTCGGGCTGAAAGGAACTGAAACGACTGTGAGGATTGGCATTGTTCTTGGCTCTGTCCGCGACGGTCGCGCAGGCGAGTCGGTCGCCCAGTGGGTCGTCAGCCAGGCCGCGCAGCGCGACGACGCCACCTTCGAGCTGATCGACGTGCGCTCCTTCGATCTGCCCATCCTCGACGACGCCAAGGTTCCGGCTTCACGCGGCGGCAAGTACCCCGACGAGAAGGTGCAGGCGTTCGCCGACCGCATGGCCGCTCAGGACGGCTTCATCTTCGTCACCGCCGAGTACAACCACGGCGTCCCCGGCGCGTTCAAGAACGCCATCGATCACCTCGGCCCGGAGCTGAACACCAAGCCGGTCGCTTTCGTGTCCTACGGCGCGGAGAGCGGTGTGCGCGCCGTCGAGCAGTGGCGCCCCATCGTCGCCAACTTCAACATGTTCGACATCCGCGCCCAGGTGCCCCTGAACCTGTTCACCGAGTTCGACGAGAACGGCGTGAAGCCCAACGAGCGTCGCCCCGACGAGCTCACCGCGCTGTTCGATTCGCTGATCCCGATCGCCCGCAAGCTCGCCTCCTGAACCTCGGCGGAGGTCGCGTCTGAACGACCTTCCGATCGAAGCCGGTGAAAGAGCGGCTGGAAAATCGGGTTACGCAGCCATAGTGGTCGCGTGATTGGATTTCCGGTCGCTTGTTCGCGCCTCGTGGAGGACACTTCGTCGGCTTAGGATGTCCTCGTGACGGACGAGGGAACCACCGCCGCCGAGGGGACGGCCGCCGAGAAGGAGCCGACGCGCCTCGAGAAGGCGAAGAAGACCTACGGCCTCGTCAGCGACATCCTCACCCCCACGCGCCTCCTCGCCGCCGGCGGCGCCCTGATCGTCCTCATCGTGGGCCTCATCGGCGGCTGGGACAAGGTGGCCGCCGTCGAGACGGAGCTGCCGGTGGCGACGCCGTCGGTGGCGCTGGCGGCCGAACCGTTCGAGATCGCCGTCAACGGTGCGCGCGTGGCCGATGAACTCAAGCCCATCGCTTTCCCCACGGACGGCCTGCGCTACCTCTTCGTCACGGCCGACGTCACCCTGACCGGCGACGAACCCGTCGGCGCCGGCGTCCTCGGCGAGGCTTTGGCGATCGACGCCAAGGGCGTGCGGGCCAGCGAGATCTCGCTGGGCACGGCCAGCATCTACCGGTTGGGTGACGGGTTGTCGCAGCGCATGCTGCAGCCCGGCGTCCCTGTGCCCGTGGTGTTCGTCTGGGAACAGCACACCGACGAGGCAGCCCCGGAGCAGCTCACGATCACGATTCGCCAGCATACGTGGGCCAAGTCCACGATGGGCGATTTCTCCTACTGGCAGCAG
The DNA here is from genome assembly GCA_020741375.1 of Tessaracoccus flavescens. Taxonomy (GTDB): domain Bacteria; phylum Actinomycetota; class Actinomycetes; order Propionibacteriales; family Propionibacteriaceae; genus Arachnia; species Arachnia flavescens_A. The sequence continues at coordinate 12,784 of DYZF01000296.1, read as the reverse complement.
CCCAGCGCCGTAGCCGAGCTGACCCTCCCCGTCGAAGCGGTGAAGCCGGCATGAGGTTCACGCGCGACGGGTTGTTGACCGCGATCTTGGTGGTCGCGGCGCTGTTCATCGGATCGAGCATCTCGCAGCAGATCCCGACCGCCGACGACCTGTTCGAGGACCCCTACCTCCACGCCGCCGCCCGCAACGAGTCGGTGGAGCTGCGCACTGGCAGCGTCATGGTCACCGACCTCGCCACGACGCAGCAACTGACGTACCTCGGCAGCACCGCGGCCACCACGGGCGTCTGGCTGGTCGTCGACCTCACGTGGCGCAGCAATGACGAGCCCGCAGACCTTCCCCTCAGAGAGATCCGGCTGGAGCTGGCCGACGGCAAGCGCTACGGCGGCCTCCCGGTGTTCACCCCGTCGTGCGGCCCCGCGCAGCCAGGGCTCCCCCGCTCCTGTCAGGTGCCGTTCGAGCTGCCCGGCACCGATCTCGACGGCGCCCGCCTCCTCATCCCCGCCACCGGTTTGAACGCGGGCGACGACGTCGCCGTCGTCGATCTCAACCTCGACGACGCAACCGCCGCCCGCCTCGCGGCCCCGGCGGAACAGATGGATCTCAAGGGGGATCAGCCGGCATGACCCGCATCTGGTGGACCCGCAACCGATTGTGGCTCGTCGCGCTGCTGCCGGCGCTGGCGCTCGCGCTGGTGTCCTCGGCCTTCCGCCTCACCACGCTGTACCTGCCGTGGCAATGGTCGAAGCCGACGGAAGCCCACGGCCCGTCCGGCACCCTGCACCAGCGGTTCCTCGGCTTCGACGACAAGTACTACGAGCGCACCGTCGACGTAACCGTCACCAGCGCCAAGCCCGTCGACTCGTTCGACGGCGCGGCCGCGGTTCCCGGGGGGACGCTCTGGCAGGTCGACTTCGAGTTCACCGCCAGACCCGACCAACTGCTCACCGGCTCCTGCCACGTCGACCTACTCGACGCCGACGGCGTCCGCTACAACTCCCTGCCAGGCAAGCAGGCCGCCGATCCCGATTCCTTCTATCTGGCCCCGATCGTCCCGCCGCAATGCGTGCCAGAGGAGGCGCCCGGCCCCGAGGTCGCGCCGATCACCGGTGAGCTGGTGCCGTCTCCGGTGGAGCGGCCGCGCACGTGGCAGTGGTCGACGTCGGTGGCGATGCCCGACGGCGTCACGCCGGAGCGGGTTCGGATTGGCTGGCTTCAGCCGGTGTATCTGGAGCTTCTTCTTGCGTCGCCTGCTGGGAGCGAACCACCACGTTGACCGCGGCGCCCAGCAGCACCATCGCGAGCAGGAAGTACACGCCCCGCTCGACAAGGTTGACGTAGGGCTCCAGCGCGTATTGGCGGAGCGAGGGGCCAGGCCCGACGACGATCCGCATCCCCTGCGTCACGAGCGCCTGCACCTGCGCCACGAGCGCGAACACCACGCAGAACAGCGCCATCGGAATGATGCCGGCGCTGGCGATCTTGCCGATGGCCGTCAGCGCGCTCTTGATCGGCGAGGTCACGGGTTCGACGGCGTGCGCCACGGCCCGGCGCACCGGCTGCGGCACCTTCTTGATGCGGGCGTTGAAATCCTCGTGTGTGCCAACCTTCAGCTCCTGCGCCTTCAGGCTGTGCCCGTAGACGGCGGCGCCGATCGCCAGCCATGCCACGGGGACGACGACCAAGCTGCCGAGGCTGCCGATGAACGAGCCGATGCTCTCTACCGTGGCCACCATCCAGCCGCCCCACGAGCGCAGCCACGCGATGAACGCGTCCCACCAGCCGACGATGGTGGCGATGACCTGACGCGAGGTCACCCAGTCTGTGACTTCTTTGAGCTGGGTGGAGAAGGCCTGCGCCAGCGTGACCATCCACAGCACCTCGAGGTAGGCGCCGACGGCGGCCCACGCTAGGTGCTTCTTCGCGAGCTCGCGCATCGTGATGATCTTGCGGGCCAGCAGGGCGCCGACGATCAGGGCGATCAGGAGCCAGCCGCTGGCGTAGTCGGCGCGGCCCCAGTCGATGCTCTGGATGTTCGTGTTGAGCGATTCGTCGGTCGCGGAATCGTAGAGGAAGGTCTGCACGTCCTGCTTGAGCAGCCCGGCCGAGGCGTAGACAGCGAGGAACGGCAGCAGCACCTGTGCCGCAACCGTGAGATCGTCCTTGGCCCGCTGCCGGGCAGAGACGGGCTGCACCATGTCCGAGAACGACGAGAGCGTCGGGGCCAACGCGCGCAGCATCAGCACCAGCGAGAGCAGGGTGCTCAGCGGGGCCAGCGGCAGCAGCAGGACGGCGACGGTGGGGCTCCAGTCTGAGACTTCGGTGACCAGCCACAGCACGCCGAGGCGGCCCGCCCAGCCGAGCAGGAACAAGGTGATGAGTTGCGGCCAGTGCGCGGCGAACGCGCGGGCGGCGTCGACGAACATCCGCCCCAGCGAGCGGACCGCGTCAGCCAGCAGAGTCCTCACCGGGGCAACGCTACCGGCTGGGCGCGCCAGTAACGCTGAATGCTCGAGCGTCGAGTCCCGAGCGGCGTCGGGGATGCCGAGGAATCAAGATAAGGTAGGCGCGTGACTAAGAGCGTTTACATTGCCTCGTCGGAGCGGCAGGTCAGCAAGTCGTCTATCGCACTGGGTGTCGTCGATCTCTTCGCGCGCCAGGTGCGCTCGGTGGGCGTGTTCCGCCCGCTTGTGCACTCGATCGAGTCCGACGCTGTCACCAAGGCCCTGATTTCGCAGAAGGGTGTGAACCAGACGGTGGAGAGCGCCGTCGGTGTCACCTACGCGGACTACGCGCAGAACCCGGACGAGGCCATCGACGCGATCGTCGCGAAGTATCAGGCCCTCGCCGAGAAGCGCGACGCCGTCGTGATCCTCGGCTCCGACTACGACGACATCGAATCGTCGTTGGAGCTGGAGCACAACGCCGTCATCGCGGCCAACCTCAACGCCCCCGTGCTGTACGTGGCCCGCGTGTCCAACCGCTCACCGGAGCAGGTGTCGCGCCTGACGGATTCGGCGATCGACGCGTTCGAGAGCCGCCACAACACCGTCATCGGCATCATCGCCACCCACGCCGCCGAGGAGGAAGTTGAGGCGCTGCGCGAAGCGCTCAAGGGTGTTCGCGATGTGGCCGTCTCCGTCCTCCCCGAGGATCCGATCCTCGCCGCTCCCCTTGTCGGCGCACAGTTCGACGAGGTGGGCGCCGTCCAGTGGCTGGGCCAGAAGGATTTCGCCACGCACGAATCCCTGCACACCATCGTGGCCGGCATGACGCTGCCCAACCTGCTGCCGCGCCTCAAGCGCGAGGCCACCGTCATCCTCCCCGCTGACCGTCTGGATCTGCTGCCTGGCCTGCTGATGGCGCACCAGTCGCCGGAGTACGGCCCGCTGGCCGCGTTGATCCTCACGGGCGGCTTCGAGATCCCGGAATCGGTGTCGCGTCTGTTCGCCGATTCCGACATCGACCTGCCGATCGCCGTCGTGCAGGGCGACACGTACCCGACGGCGGTGGCGCTCAACTCCATGCTGGGCACGTCCACGTCGACGCCCCGCAAGATCGAGGTGTCGCGGGCTCTGTTCTCGGCTCACGTCGACGAGGGTGCGCTGCTCGAGGCCATCGACTTCCCGCGCCACGAGATCCGCACACCCACGATGTTCGAGTACCAGATCCAGCAGATGGCGCGCTCCAACAAGCAGCGCATCGTCCTGCCGGAGGCCACCGACGACCGCGTGCTGGAGGCCGCTTCCATCGTGCTGCAGCGCCAAGTGGCGGAGCTGATCCTGCTGGGCGATTCGGCCCGCATCAGCCGTCGCGCCACGGAGCTCGGCCTCAACCTGAGCCAGGCCACCGTCGTGAACCCGGAAGATCCTGAGCTCGTCGAGAAGTTCGCCGAGGAGTACGCCAAGCTGCGCTCCCACAAGGGCGTCACGCCCGAGCAGGCGAAGGAGAAGCTGAAGGACCTGTCCTACTTCGCCACGATGATGGTGCACATGGACATGGCCGACGGCATGGTCTCCGGCGCCGTCAACACCACGGCCAACACCATCCGCCCGTCGCTCGAGTTCATCAAGACGGTGCCCGGCGTCAGCGTCGTGTCCGGCTCGTTCCTCATGTGCATGAGCAACCGTGTCCTCGTGTACGCCGACTGTGCCGTCAACCCTGATCCCACCGCGGAGCAACTGGCCGATATCGCCATCTCGTCGGCCAAGACCGCCGAGGATTTCGGCATCGAGCCGCGAGTCGCGATGCTGTCGTACTCCACGGGCGATTCGGGCTCCGGCGCCGACGTCGACAAGGTCCGCGAGGCCACCCGTCTGGTGCGCGAGCGCGCCCCGCAGATCAAGGTGGAGGGCCCGATCCAGTTCGACGCCGCCGTCGACGAGGTGGTGGCGAAGAAGAAGATGCCAGATTCCGAGGTCGCGGGCCGCGCCACGGTGTTCATCTTCCCGGACCTCAACACCGGCAACAACACCTACAAGGCGGTCCAGCGGACCTCCGGCGCCGTCGCCATCGGCCCGGTTCTGCAGGGCCTCCGCAAGCCTGTCAACGACCTGTCCCGGGGGGCGCTGGTTGATGACATCGTGGCAACGGTTACTATCACCGCTATCCAAGCCCAAACGCTGTAATCGCTCCCCAAGGAACAGCTATGTCGAAAATCCTCCTGCTCAACTGCGGCTCCTCGTCCATCAAGTACCAGTTGCTGGACCCGACGCAGGAAGGGCCGGAGGCGGTCGGCTTGGTGCAGCGCATCGGGCAGGGCAAGTCGACGCTCGACCATGAGGTGGGCACCGACGAGTTCCACGTCGACGAGGAGTTCGCCGATCACACGGAGGCCGTCGCGGCCGTTGTGAAGATGTTCGCCGACCACGGCCCGAGCCTCGACGACGTCGTCGCCGTCGGCCACCGCACGGTGCACGGAGGGTCCACGTTCGTGGAGTCCACACTGATCGACGAGGCCGTGTTGGCCAAGCTGGAGGAGCTGTCGCCGCTGGCGCCGCTGCACAACCCGCCCGGCATCGCCGGCATCCGCGCCGCGCAGGAGGTGCTGCCGGACGTGCCGCACGTCGCCGTGTTCGACACCGCGTTCTTCTCGTCGCTCCCCGCCGAGGCCTACACCTACGCGATCAACGCCGAGGTCGCGGAGAAGCTGGGCGTGCGCAAGTACGGCTTCCACGGCACCTCGCACAGTTACGTCTCGAAGGAGGCGGCGAAGTTTCTCGGCAAGCCGATCGAGGACACCAAGATCATCGTCTGCCACCTCGGCAACGGTGCATCGATCTCCGCCGTCGACGGCGGTGTCGCCGTCGAAACCTCCATGGGCCTCACCCCGCTCCAGGGCCTGGTGATGGGCACCCGCTCCGGCGACGTCGACCCAGGCCTGCACAAGTACTTCGTGAACTCGGGCATGAGCATCGACGAGGTGGACACCCTGCTGAACAAGCAGTCCGGCATGTTGGGCCTGTGCGGTTACACCGACATGCGCGACGTGAAGGCGCAGATTGAGGCCGGCAACGAGCAGGCCCAGTTGGCGCTCGACGTCTACGTCCACCGCCTGCTCACCTACATCGGCGGCTACATCGCCATCCTCGGCGGCCTGGATGCGTTGGTGTTCACCGCCGGCGTCGGCGAGAACGCCGATCACGTGCGCGGCCCGATCGTCCGCCGTCTGGGCGCCTTCGGCCTGAAGCTCGACGAGGAAGCCAACCTGGTGCGCAACAAGCAGCAGCGCGAGATCTCCACGCCGGATTCGGCCGTCAAGGTGCTCGTCATCCCGACCAACGAAGAGCTGGCCATGGCGCGCGAGACCCTCGCGGTCATCTCTCGCTGATTGAGTAGCACGGCGACAACTTCCGCTGATTGAGCAGCGCCGCAGGCGCGTATCGAAATCCCCTGACCCCTGTGCATGGACCATCGAACGAGGTTTCCATACGCCCGGCGCTCCGCGCACGGGCTACTCAACCAACACGGGTTGCGGATTTCGGACGACTCGTCGGCGGCGAACCTCTTGGTGCGGCCCATGTGGAATCTTTGCCCAACTTGTGCGGGTCCCACAAGGAAGCGACCCCGTCTTTGGCGGGGAGCGCTAACCGACCCCGGCGTCTCGTCGCGGGCGACATTCAAGGTGGCGTACCTTATAACTCATGGCTTCTGCATTGATCACGGGCGGCACCTCCGGCATCGGTCACGCGTTTGCGCGTGAACTCGCCCGTCGCGGAACCAACCTCGTCCTCGTCGCCCGCGACGAAGCCCGCCTCGAATCCGTCGCCGCCGAACTGCGCGCCAAGCACGGCATCGACGTCGAAGTGCTTCCCGCAGATCTTTCACTGCGCGCCGGCATGGACAAGGTGGCCGACCGCCTCGAAGACGCGAGCCGCCCCGTCGACATCCTCATCAACAACGCCGGCTTCGGCCTGCACAGCACCCTCCTCAACAAGGAGGAGAACGACGTGCACGAGCGCGCCCTAGACGTCATGTGTCTGGCGGTCCTGATCCTCGGCGGCGCCGCGGGTAGGGCGATGAAGGCCCGCGGACACGGCCAGATCATCACGGTTGCGTCGTCGTCCTCGGCCATCTACACCGGCAACTACTCCGCCATCAAGGCGTGGGCCCGCGTCTACTCCAACGGCCTGGCGCTGGAGCTACGCGGCACCGGCGTCACCGCGACCGCGCTCCTGCCGGGCTGGGTGCGCACCGAGTTCCACGACCGTGCCGGCATCAACGCCTCCAAGATCCCCAACTTCGTGTGGATCAACCCGGACAAGCTGGTGCGCGAAGCGCTCGACGATTCCGCCAAGGGCAAGATCGAATCCGTGCCGGATTGGAAGTGGAAGGTCGCGATGTTCGTCGGCGACCACGGCCCCCGCGCGCTCACCCGCTGGTTCTCCCGGCTCCTGACGGCGTCGAGGAAGCACTGATGGCCCCAGACGAGCCGGGCAGCTCCCGGTACACGTCGAAAATTCAGGCGACGACGCGGCAGACCGCGCAGTTCCTGCTGCTGAAGCCTGCCCTGATGAAGATGCTGAAGGTGCACGTGCACGGCGCCTCCAACGCTGGCAGCCTCGACGGCGCCTTCGTCGTCTTCGGCAATCATTCCTCGCACCTCGACGCGCCGCTGATCCTGTGCTCGCTGCCGTCGCGCCTGGCCAAGACGGTCGCCGTCGGTGCCGCGGGCGACTTCTTCTTCAACAACTGGCTGACGTCGGCGTCGATGTCGCTGTTCATGAACGCCTTCGCGATCGACCGCGGCAAGGGCGGCAAGGGCAAGCGCGGCATGTCCGCGCAGCTGCTCGACGACGGCGTCCCGATCCTGCTTTTCCCCGAGGGCACGCGCTCCCGCAACGGGGCGATGGGCCCGTACAAGCCGGGCGTGGCGTCGCTGTGCATCTCGCGCGGCGTGCCGGCGCTCCCGGTGGCGTTGGTGGGCGCCTACGAGGCGTGGCCGTCGAAGCAGAAGCATCTTCCCAAGGGCCGCCCCGAGGTGCACGTCGTGTTCGGCCGGCCGATGCACCCGCTGCCCGGCGAGATCGCCCACGAGTTCAACGAGCGGATGCGCCGCCAGGTGCTGGAGCTCCACGACACAACCGCCCGCGCCTACGGCCGCAAGACGCTGGCCGAGTACGCCCGCGCCGAGGCGCTGGAGCAGGCCATGAAGACCAAAATCGCCGCCCTTGCCGACGAGGCCAAGGAACAGGCTGACAAGCAGGAGGACCGATGATCGACGGCGTCAAGCAGCAGAAGTGGTGGGGCTGGGGCGAGGAGTCCAAGGCCTACCGGTACGAGGACAAGCCCAAGTTCCCGCCGTTCGTGATGAAGCACGCCGGTGTCGACATCACGCTCCCGGTGCAGCCGGTGCCGGCGCTGTCGTCGCTGACCATCCCGCCGTCGCAGCTGAGCGACGAACTCCGCGGCACGCTGGCGGGCATCATCGGTGAGGAATACGTCCAAACCGACGACGAAACCCGCGTCGTTCACGGCTACGGCAAGGGCGTCCGCGATCTGATGCGCGTCCGCAAGGGCGATTTCGGTCGCCTCCCCGACGTCGTCCTCTACCCCGGCACGCAGGCCGAGGTGGAGAAGCTGGTTGACGCCGTCGTGGCGGCCGACGGCGTGCTCATCCCGTTCGGCGGCGGCTCCAACATCGTCGCCGCTCTCGAGGCCGAGCCGGGCGAGACACGTCAGGTGGTCTCGGTGAACATGGGTCGCCTCAACAAGGTGCTGGAGATCGACGAACAGTCCGGCCTCGCCCACATCCAGGCCGGCGTCTTCGGCCCGGACATGGAGGATCAGCTCAACGCCCACGGCTGGACCATGGGCCACCACCCCGATTCGTTCGTCTGGTCGACGCTCGGTGGCTGGATCGCCACTCGCTCGTCCGGCATGCAGTCCGACAAGTACGGTGACATCGCCGACATCTGCCGCGGCCTCACCATGGTGATGCCCGGACAGGTGCTGACGCTGCGCCCGCTGCCGTCGACGTCGTCCGGCCCGAGCGTGCGCGAGATGGTGCTCGGCTCCGAGGGCCGTTTGGGCATCATCACGTCGGCGTGGGTCAACGTCCACCGTCTGCCCGAGGTGCGTGAGCTGCAGGCGTACTTCTTCGAGACCTACGAGGACGGCCTCAAGGCCTGCCAGCAGATCGTCGAATCGGACGCCTCCGTCATGATGGCGCGCGTCTCCGACGCGCTGGAGACGCAGTACATCATGGCCAACGGCAAGAAGTCGGGCCGCGTCGGCTCGATGGCCAGCAAGGCCATCCAGAAGGTCATGGAAGCCAAGGGCTGGGATCTCGAGAACATCGCCATGAGCTTCATCGGCTTCGAGGGCAGCGCCAACCATGTGCGCTACGAGAAGGGCCTCGTCGGCAAGATCGTTCGTGAGAACGGCGGCTTCGGCGTCGGCAAGGGCCCCGCCTCGCTGTACGACCAGAAGAAGTACGACACCCCCTACATCCGCGATTTCATGCTCGACCGCGGCCTCATCTGTGACGTGTCGGAGACGACGACGCCGTGGCAGTACGCGGCCGAGATCCACACCCGCGGCGTCGAGGCGGCGCGCAAGGAAGTGGAGCGTCTGGGCCAGCGCGGCGTCGTGTTCTGCCACCTCAGCCACTCCTACCACTCGGGCGCCTGCCAGTACTTCACGTTCGCCGTCACCTCAGAGCCGGGCAAGGAGAACGAGACCTACGACGCGGTGAAGCGCGCGATCCAGCAGTCGTTCGTCGATTTCCACGGCACCGTCTCGCACCACCACGGCGTGGGCGAGGAGCACAGCCCGTGGATGGAGCAGGACATCTCCCCGGCCGGCGTGCACATTCAGCGCAAGCTGTTCGAGGGCGTCGATCCCGGCCGTCACCTGAACCCGGGCAAGATCGTCCACGACGGCCGGCCCGGCATCTCGTCGAACTCCGACGACGCCTGACCCGACATCAAACACGAACCAGCCCCAGCGCCGATCAGGCACTGGGGCTGGTTTGTTGTGGTGACGGTGTGAGTCAGTCCTGATCCTCGCCGAGCGATTGCAGGAAGGCTTCCGCAGCGGCACCCAGTTCGTCCGGGGTTGGAAGGTCTTCGTCGAGGTCTGGCGCCTCCCCGAGTGCCTGCACCACCTGATCGTGACGTTCTTCGAGGTTGGCCACCATCTCTTGGAGGTCGGTGTCCTGCGCAACGGCCTGCTCAATCTGGCCGGCGATCTTCTTGGCCTTGTCCTCCAGCGCGCCCGTGGGCAGGTTGAGGCCAGCGTGCAGCCCGAGCGAGTCGATGAGCGCCATGGCGGCGTCGGGGTAGTCGGCCTCCGCGAGGTATGGCGGCACGTGCGCGGCCAGGCCGACGGAGTTGAGGCCGGCCTCGGTGAGCCGCACGCTGATCAGCGCGGGGAGGCTGGCACCCATCCGCATGCTGCCGAACACCGGCTGATTGCCGGGGATGAGGTCGACGTTGCTGGCGTGACGGGTCATGCTGACCGGGCGCGTGTGCGGCACCGCCATCGGGACGCCCTGCAGGCTGATGACCTGCTCCACGTCGAACGTGTCGGCCAGATGCACGACGGCGGCCGCCATCCGCTCCCACTGCAGCGCGGGCTCGGGGCCGTTGAGCAGCAGGAAGGGGACGCCGTCGGCGTCGAGGACGTGATGCAGCGTGATCTCTGGGCGTTCGTAGTCGGCGAAGTGATCGCGGTCGAACATGATGGGGGGACGGTTGCCGCGGTAATCGAGGAGTTGGTCGGCGTCGAAGCGCGCCACCACGTGATTGGGCAGGATCTCGAGCAGGTGGGCGTCGATCTGTCGCTGCACGTGGCCGGCGTCGATGAACGCGCCGAGCGTCAGCACCATCGCCTTGGGGCGAAGCGTGCGCGGGTCGATATGCGGCTCGTACTGGTACAGCGACGTGGGATCCAACACCTTTCCTCCTTGGCTGATCCACGGGTATTCACAGTTACAACACCATCATCGCCCAAACTATTCCTCGGCGCCGCCTCCCCCGCCGGTCGGCTCACTCCTCCAGGGGCCATCGACGCGGGAAGTGTCTACACTCGTCTGCATGCTCACCGTCCTGTCGCCCGCGAAGACGCTCGACTTCGAATCCCCGCTTCCCACCAAGAAGCACTCGGAGCCGCGCCTCGTCGGGCAGTCGGCTGGGCTGATCGAGATCATGCGGACGAAGTCGCCGGCCGACATCGCCAGCCTCATGCACATCTCCGACGACCTCGCGCACCTCAACGCCACCCGCTATGCCGAGTTCACGCCGTCGCACGATCAGCGCAACTCGCGCGCCGCCGTGCTGGCCTTCGCCGGCGACGTCTATCAGGGCCTCGACGCCAAGACCTTCGACGCGCGAGACTTCACCGAAGCGCAGAAGTCGATCCGCATCCTGTCCGGGCTGTACGGGCTGCTCCGTCCGCTGGACCTCATTCAGCCCCACCGCCTCGAGATGGGCACGCGCCTGGCGTCCAGCCGCGGCGCAACCCTGTACGACTGGTGGGGCACCCACGTGACGGATCTCCTCCGCCGCGACCTCGACGCCTCCCCCGGCGCGGATGTGCTGATCAACCTGGCGTCGCAGGAGTACTTCAAGGTGATCGACGGCAAGCGCCTCGGCGCCCGCATCATCTCGCCCCGCTTCGAGGATCGCGACGCCAACGGCGAACCGCGAATCGTGAGCTTCCACGCCAAGAAGGCGCGCGGCACGATGGCCGCTTGGTTGGTGCGCGAGCGGGTGCGTTCCGCCGCGAAGATCGCTGATTTCGAAGGCGACGGCTACGTCTACGACGACGCGCGCTCCACCAAGGATCAGCCGGTCTTCGTCCGCTGACCGCCCGTCACTGACGCGGCACGCCGACGAGCCATACCTCGCCGCGGTCGACACGTGACCGGCGCGGATGACGTTGTCTGAGGCGGCCATCACCTCGACGCCGAAGCCGGACACGTGCGCGTGCACCTGGTTCAGTAGGCCCGCGAATCGCTTCGTGGTCACGTATTCGAGTTCACCGGTCGCGCCACTAGGTTGTGTCAGTAACTTCTCTCCTAGGAGGACTGGTGTCTGATCCCACCGTCACGAAACGTGAGCTGTTCAGCTCGCGCAACGTGTTCATCCTCGCCGCGATCGGCTCCGCCGTCGGCCTCGGCAACATCTGGCGCTTCCCCTACGTCGCCTACACCAACGGCGGCGGCGCGTTCATCCTGCCGTACCTCGTCGCACTGCTGACCGCCGGCATTCCGCTGCTGTTCCTCGACTACGCCGTCGGCCACCGCTACCGCTCCTCGCCGCCGCTGGCGCTGCGCCGCGCGGGTAAGAAGTGGACGGAGGCGCTCGGCTGGTGGCAGGTCCTGGTCTGCTTCGTCATCGCGGTGTACTACGCCGCGATCCTGGCGTGGGCGTCGATGTACTTCATCTTCAGCTTCAACGAGGCGTGGGGCGACGATCCGGCCGGGTTCCTGATGGGCACCTTCCTGCAGCGCGCGGAGACGCCGCACATCGGGTTCGACTTCGTGCCCCAGCTGGCCATCCCCATGCTGATCGTGTGGATCGTGACGCTCGTCGTCATCGCTTTGGGCGTCAAGCGCGGCATCTCCCGCGCCAACGTCGTCATGATCCCGCTGCTGATGGTGATGTTCCTCATCCTCGTGCTGCAGGCCATCATGATGCCGGGCGCGATGAACGGCCTCAACGCCTTCTTCACACCCAACTGGGAGGCGCTGCTCGATCCGGGCGTGTGGGCCGCGGCCTACGGCCAGATCTTCTTCTCGCTCTCGGTGGGCTTCGGCATCATGATCACCTACTCGTCGTACCTGCGCCGCCGCACCAACCTGACCGGCTCCGGCCTCGTCGTCGGCCTCGCCAACTCGAGCTTCGAACTGCTCGCCGGCATCGGCGTGTTCTCCGTGCTGGGCTTCATGGCCGCCGCGAGCGGCACGGCCGTCGACGAGGTGGCTTCCGGCGGCATCGGCCTGGCGTTCATCGCGTTCCCGACGATCATCAGCCAGGCCCCCGCCGGCGCGCTCATCGGCGTGCTGTTCTTCGGCTCCCTCGTGGTCGCCGGCATCACGTCGCTCGTCTCGGTGCTCGAGGTGGTCGTGTCGGCCGTGCGGGACAAGTTCGAGATGTCCCGTCCGGTCGCAGCCGCGGTCGTCAGCATCCCCGCGGCCGCGATCAGCCTGGTGTTCTTCTCCACGGCCAGCGGTCTCTACGTCCTGGACATCCTGGATCACTTCATCAACCAGTTCGGGATCCTGCTGGTCGCCATGGTGTCGATGGTGGTCGTGGCCTGGTCCCTGCGGGCTCTCCCG
>DYZF01000295.1 GCA_020741375.1 Tessaracoccus flavescens | reverse complement strand
CAGAACGCGGGCATCGGAACCGACTCCAAGAGTTCTCGCGGGCCCCCAGCCGAACCGTAGGCGTAGGAGACCATGCCCCCGAGAGGGCGGGAGAACAGGGCGGTGAAGTGCCTGCCGCGAACACCGATGTTGTGGGTGCCCTCGATCAGCGTCGGCGCAGCGGGTGCCGCGGTAGCCGGGGTGGCGCCGTCGACGGTGAGGACCCCTTGTCCCCACGCCACCTCTTGGCCCGCCTCGGCCCAGCGTGTGGCAGCCGCGAGGCGGACCGACACGTCGACGGTGTACTCACCCGGCGTCGTCGGGCGGTCGAACGGCGCGGCGACGGTGACAGCCTCCTCCCCCGGCGCGACCACGAGCTCCAGCGGCGCCGACGCCAAAGTTCTGCCCTCGCGTCGCAGCGTCGCGGTCGCGGTGAAGGCTGCGGCGTCGGTGAAGAGGTACCGGTTGGCGACGGTGATGACGGCACCCGCGACATCGATCTTCAGCCCCTGGTAAAGCTTCTTGACCTCTTGCATGAAGGGCTTGGGCGTGTGGTCGGCGTACAGGATGCCGTTGCCGCTGAAGTCGCTGTCGTGGGGCCGATCGCCGAAATCACCGCCGTAACCGGAGAACTCGCGGCCATGCCGGTCGCGGACGGCGATCGCCTGATCAGCGAAGTCCCAGATGAAGCCACCTTGGTACAGCTCGTCGCGATAGGCCAGTTCCACATAGCGGTCGACGGCGCCGAACGAGTTGCCCATGGCGTGGGCGTACTCGCACAAGATGTAGGGCTTGTCTCGATCCGTCTCGAGTGCCTTCTCCACGTCAGCGGCGAAGGTGTACATCTCGCTGCGAATGTCGGTGGTCTCCGGGTAGCGCGGATCCCAGTGGACGCCCTCGTAGTGCACGGGGCGGGAATCTTTGCTGCGGAAGTAATCGGCCACGTCGCGGATGACGGTGCCTCCGAAGGACTCATTGCCGCAGGACCAGATGAGGATGCAGGCATGGTTCTTGTCGCGCTCCAGCATGTTCGCCGCGCGGTCGAGCAGCGCGTCGCGCCACTGCGGATCGTCGCCGGGCACCGCGTCCTCGATCGCCCGCATACCTAGATTCACCTGGTCCAACAGCCCGTGTGTCTCCAAGTTCATCTCGTCGATGACGTAGATGCCGAACTCATCGCACAGCTCGTAGAAGAAGGAGTTGTTGGGGTAGTGGCTGGTGCGCACGGCGTTGATGTTGTTGGCTCGGATGAGGCGAAGGTCCGCCTCGGTTTCCTCGCGGGTCATCACGCGACCGCGGGGGCCGAACTCATGGCGGTTCACGCCGTTGAAGACGATGCGCTGGCCGTTGAGCTTCAGGACGCCGTCCTCGATGCCGAAGCGCCGGATACCCACCCGCTGGTGCACCACTTCGGTCACCGTGCCGGAACCGTCACGGACCTCGATTTCGACGGTGTACAGGTACGGGTCCTCGCCGCTCCAAAGCCGCGGCTGGTCGACGGTGAGCGACAGCGCGCCGTCCCCGCTGAATTCGCCCACGCCGTCAATGCGGGCGCTGACGGTGCCGTCGCCATCCGCGGCCAGGTCGAGGGTCACGACGGCGGAGCCCAGATCGTCGGCAACCTCAGTGGTGACGCGAAGGTCCTGCACGTGGACCGCCGGCCGCCGGTACAAGATGACGTCTCGGAACAGACCGGAGAAGCGGAAGAAATCCTGATCCTCCAGCCACGAGGCTCCGCTGAACTTGAACACCTGCGCCGCAAGCTTGTTCTCGCCGTCGACGACGGCGTCGGTCAGATCGAACTCCGACGGCGTGAAGGTATCGCAGCCGTACCCGATGTAGGTTCCGTTCAGCCACACTGCCACGGCGCTTTCCGCGCCCTTGAACGAGACGCTGAGGCGTTCGCCGTCGGCCAGCGGCGTATCCAAGGTGAAGTGCTTGACGTAGCTCGCGACCGGGTTGTCGATCGTCGGGATCTGGTTCGGCTCGATGTCTTCCAACCCGTCCCACGGGTACTGGGTGTTGACGTACTGCGGCCGGTCATAGCCCTGCAACTGGATGTGCGCCGGCACAGGGATGTCGTCCCATCCGTCGACATCGGCGTCGAGGCCGTAAAAGCCGTCGAGCGCCGCAGCAAGATTCTTGGCGTAGTGGAACTTCCACAGCCCGTCGAGGCACTGTTCGAAGCTGCTCTCCCCCAGCCTCGCTTCCTCGGCGGAGGCGAACCAGCGATGGTCCGAATGCGGCGCCATGCGGTTCTCGGCGAAGTAGGTGGGCTGCGCGATGCGGGTGACGTCAAAATTCATATCGGTGATCCTGTGTGCCGTGCGTCGGCGTCCGGTTCCGGTGGCCTGGGCCTTCTCGAACTGTCTACCCTAACTGCCGTCCGCCGACCAGATACCGACGCATCCCGTGCAGGCATCCTGCGCAGGGAGTACTCAAGTGTTGTCCAGGACGTTGCCGGTGGAACGCAGGGGTTCTTTCACCGCGGGCTCTACCTCCGGCCCGCTTGGTGGCGCCTCAACACCGGCAGCGCGCGGTCATGGCACACCAAGTGGCACACACTTCGACACGGCGCGCGGAGGAAAAACAAAAAAACCCCTATTGACTAGGGGTTTTCGGTGGGCGATGCCAGGTTTGAACTGGCGACCTCTTCCGTGTCAAGGAAGCGCGCTACCACTGCGCCAACCGCCCGAGGTGGAGACGGGATTTGAACCCGTGTACACGGATTTGCAGTCCGTTGCCTCGC
>DYZF01000294.1 GCA_020741375.1 Tessaracoccus flavescens | reverse complement strand
GTCCCCAGCGCTGAAGCCCCCGGCCGCCGAAGCGCCGGAGGCAACCCGCTAACGGCCCTACACCTGCCAGCCGTCGAAGTACTCGACCAGCTTGCTGGGCAGGGGCGGAACTGGCTTCAGACCTCCGTCGGCGCGGATCGAATCGACGCCAACGCAGGCCGTCGCGACTGCTTGACGGGCCGCGACCGTGGACACGTCCGTTGCCCCGCCCTCACGCACGAACCGCGGGAACTCAGCGACGAGCGCCGGGTCAGCCCCCCGTGATCTCCGTCGCCGCGCTCGACGACCTCGATCCGGTTTGGCGTTCGCGCGTCAGAGCGGCGTGAGGTCCAGATGTTGATGTGGTCGCCTCCGCCGTCGGAGCCCGCTCCGAGGGATCCATCACCGCAGCGATCCGCGACCCCTGACCCGGCTGGTGAGCATTCATGGCGATGGTGTGCCGCGCCCCGAATCCGATGACTCCTACCTTGAGATCCGTCAAGGTCTCCTCCTTCAACTTTGTGGCGTCAACGCCACACATGATCAAAAACCTTGTCGACAAGTTCCTCGAACAATCCGAGTTCCCATGCCAGATCCAGCGCCGTGTACCGCGACCGGTAATACATCGCCCTCGGGAATGTCGCCCGGACATCCTCGGCGGTGAGGCCGATATCCGAAGGCGTCGACGGCGCCCCCGCTGCGGCCAGCATGCCGGCCAAGGTCGCAGTCGGGAGGAGTTGCCGCTCGAGCCGCTCGCGGAGTTGAGGCCAGGCGTCCACGACGGGGCGTAACCGGCTGCGCAGGGCATCGTCTTCGACGTACTTCTCGCGCGTCTCCCGCACCGCGTGGTCGGCCAGAGCGCCGTCGAAGGTGGCGCGGATGTCGGCCTCGATCTCGTCCCACGCGGGCCGGGCTGCGACGGCCTGCTCAAGGTTGATCCCTCCGACGTCGGTGGTCAGCAACGCCTCGAAAAACGCGCACATCGCCAGCGAGCCGACCGCGACCTTCGCTCCGTGCGACAGCGGCGGATCATCGTCGGCACCGAGATGCGCCAACTCCCACAGGTGGCTGAAGTAGTGCTCGGCACCTGACGCGGGGCGGGTGCCGCCGTATGCCTGCATCGCGAGCCCCGAGAGGCACAGCCCCTCGACCAAACCGTCGAAAGCCTCGGGGTTACCAGCGGCCAGCTCGGCCGGGCGCGACAATGCCGTGCTCACGCCGGATTGCACCATCTGCCACACCGCCGGGTTGACCGCTTCGATACCGACGGCGTCGGCTATCAGCCAGTCGGCGCCGCCCGGGATCTTGGCGGCGAGATCGCCGTAGCCGGACGCGGTCAGGTAGGCGGGGGCGGCGGCGATGACGTCGAGATCCATCACCACGGCCACCGGCGCTTTGCAGTTCTTGGTGACCTTGACGCCGTTCTCGCTCATCGGAGCGCCGGCTCCCGTGTAGCCGTCCATCGATGCGGCGGTGCCGACGACGGCGTAGTCGCGGCCGAGTTCAAAGGCGGCGAGCTTCACAAGGTCATTGATGGTGCCGGCGCCAAGCGCCACCGGGGCGGCGTCGTCAAGAGCCTCCTTGATGGTGAGGCAGTTGTCGTACGACGCGTAGAGGGTTGGGGCGGCCGGGAAGATGAGCGGATCGGCCAGCCGCGCACCGGCGGCGGCGAGGGAGTCGCTGAGCTGGGATCCAGCGACCGCCCAGGTGTTCTCGTCCGCCACGATCTTGACGGGCCCACTGCCCAACTCTGCAGTGATCATGTTGCCCGACCGCTTCAGGGCCCCGCGTCCGACGGCGGCGGCACGGGTATCGGTGGCTCGCGCCAACGCCTCATCCAGTTGAGACATGCCACCCTCCTCGGTTCCTCAGCCGAACACTATCTAGTGGACCGCCCACGACACCCAACCCGCTGCACGCGAGTGAGCGCATAGTGGCAGGCTAGGCAGCATGCAGTGGTACGACGCCTACGTGTTCGATCTCGACGGCACCATTTACCTCGGCGACGAGATCCTCCCGGGCGCGAAACGCCTCATCGAGCACCTCCGTCAGGAGGGCACGATCGTGAAGTTCCTCTCCAACAACCCCACCAAGGACCCGGAGATGTACCAGCAGAAGCTGGACCGTCTCGGCATCCCGACCCCGTTGGAGGACATCGCCAACACCATCGTCACCACCACCCGCTGGCTCCGCGAGAACCACCCAGGCGCCGCGCTCTTCGTGGTCGGCGAGGCCCCACTCAAGCGAGCCCTGAGCAACGCCGGATTCCGGCTCACGGAAGACCCCGCCGAGACCGACATCGTCGTCTCCTCCTACGATCGCGGCTTCGACTACCGCAAGCTGCAGATCGCCTTCGACGCCATCTGGTTCCACCAACGCGCGTTCCTGATCCAGACGAATCCGGACCGGTACTGCCCCTTCCCCGGCGGCCGCGGCGAGCCCGACTGCGCCGCCATGACCGCCGCCATCGAGGCCTGCACGGGAACCACGTGCCAGGTCAGCTTGGGCAAGCCGTCACCGATCATGCTCACCGAGGCCCTGCGCGGACACGACGTCGATCTCACCCGCTGCCTCATGGTGGGCGACCGACTCATGACCGATATCCAGATGGCCATCGACGCGGGCATGCCGTCGGCGCTGGTCCTGACCGGCGAGTCCACCCGCAACGACGTCGCCGCCCGTTCCGAAGATCAGCGGCCAACCTACGTCGTCGACCGTATCGACGAATTGCTGCCGACCGACTAACCGGCGGGGCCTGACAGAATGGAGCAATGCTGAGCCGCCTGAAAGACCGTTGGAAGCGATGGACTCTTCGTGAGGACAGCCGACAGTGGATCTCCGCCGGGGGTGGCCTGCTCCTGACCGCCGCGATCCTGATCCCATGGATTGCGAACAACGACCTGACCTATCCGCAGCGGCTATTCACAGCGGTCGCGATGACGATCACCATCAGTACCGGGCTGCACGCACTCATCATGTGGCTCGCGTTTCGTCGCCTCAGCGGCTCCGAACTCCGCGAGGCGGCCGCCGTCGAAGGCCAATCGCGAAGAAAGCTCACCGTCCGCATTTCGCGGTTCCTCAGCGGGGCCGCCGAAGCCAGCGCATACGGCGTCAACATGGCCATCTTCTCGCTGATGGGCGTTCTGGCGATGCTCGTTCTCGGCGAGCTGCGGCGCGTGCCCCTTCTGATGCTGCTGGCTGCCATTCTGGTGGCGATCGCTTGGCTGGACGTCCTCATCACGTACGCCTTGGCCTACGCGACGGCGGACACAGCCGAGGAGCACTTCCAGTTCCCCGGCGACGCATCCCGGGATAAGCGAGCCTTCTCCGATTACCTGTACCTGTCAGCCGCGGTGCAGGCGTCCTACGGCACCGGAGACATCGCCACCGTGACCAGCGCAATGCGGCGCACCGTCACCAAACACAAGCTCTTGGCGTTCGCCTTCAACTCGGTGATCATCGCGTTGATTGTGTCTCTCGCCCTCAGCGTCGGGCTGGGCTAACCCATAAGGTGGAGCCATGACGACGCTGCCCACCTCCCGCATTCCAGATCCGCAGTCCGCTCCCGCAATCCGCTGGGGCGTGCTCGGCACCGGCTGGATCGCCGACCTCTTCTTCGAGGCACTGCACAAGCACACCCAGAGCCGGCTGGGCGCCGTCGGATCCCGCACCGTCGAGAAGGCCGCAGATTTCGCCGCTCGCCACGGCGCAGACGGCAGCTACGGCTCCTATGAGGAACTCGTGGCCGACGACTCGATCGACGCCGTCTACGTCGCCACCCCGCACAGCGAACACCTCACCAACGCACTGCTCGCCATCCAGGCCGGCAAGCCCGTCCTCGTCGAAAAGGCGTTCACGCGCAACGTCGGCGAGGCCCAGCTGGTGGTGGACGCCGCCCGCGACGCGGGAGTCGCGCTGATGGAAGCCATGTGGACGCGCTTCCTGCCGCACATCGACGTCATCCGCCAACTCCTCGACGACGGCGCCTTGGGCGAGGTTGAGACCGTGTTCGCCGACCACGGCCAGTTCTTCGCCGAGAACCCCGAGCACCGCCTCTACGATCCGGCCAAGGCCGGCGGCGCGATGCTGGATCTGGGCGTCTACCCCGTCTCGTTCACCAACTTCGTGCTCGGCGCGCCGTCGCGGGTTGCCGCACTGGGATCCAAGGCCTTCACCGGCGTCGACCGCCAGATCTCCGCGGTGATGAACGGGTTCTCCAAGCGACAGATGGCCCAGGCGCTCATCAACACCACCTTGGCGGCGAAGACCCCGACGGTCTCGTTCATCTCCGGCACCGAGGCCCGGATCGAGGTGCCGGGCAACTTCTACACGCCGCAGGCCATCACCCTCATCGGCCGCGACGGCACGGAATCACGCTCCGAGGAACCCATCGTCGTCGGCCACGAAGGGTTGGCGTTCGAGGCCGCCCACTTCGCGACGATGCTGGCCGACGGCCGCACCGAGTCTGAGCTCATGCCGTTGGAGGACACCCTCGCCGTGATGGCCACTATGGACGAGCTGCGACGCCAGGTGGGCGTCACCCTCCCCGGCGAGTGACCGACGGCGACGTCGCGGCTCAGCGCAGGAACAGCGCCTTGAGCCGCTTCGTCGCGAACGTCACGCCGATCAGGATCATGACGGCGAAATAGGCCAAGTGGGCCCACATCGACGGCTGGATCAGCCCCGTCGTGAGCTGCCGGATCATGTCCACGCCATGCCACAGCGGCAGCGCCATGATGAACCACTGGACCGCCTCCGGGTACACGCTGATGGGGAAGAACGTGGCCGACAGCAGGAACATGGGCAGCATCACGAAATAGACCATGTCGAGGTGCTGGAAGCTCTTCATGAAACTGGTGGCCGCGAGGCCGATCGACGCGAACCCGAAGGCCACGATCAACGCGGCCGGGATGGCGAGCACCGCCGTCCACGCGAGGTTGAGCCCCAAGATCGTCGTGATGATGAGGAACGCCGTCGCGTAGAGCAGGCCACGGAACAGCGCCATGATGATCTCGCCGAGCGCCACATCCAGCGGGCCGAGCGACGTGGACAGCATTTGGTCGTAGATCTTGCCGTAGCGCATCTTGAAGAAGACGTTCATCGTGGAGTCGTAGAGCGCCCCGTTCATCGCCGAAACGGCCATCAGCGCAGGCGCGATGTAGGCGGCGTAGGGCACCTCAGCGCCGTAGAACTCCACCGTCCCGATGAGTGCGCCCAAGCCCAGCCCCATCGAGAGCAGATAGAACACGGGCTCGAAGAAACCCGAGAGGACGATGAGGTAGTTGTTCTTCGCGATGACGCGCATGCCGCGCGCCACAACGCTGCGGGTGTTGCGGGCGTAGATGCCCTTGAGGAATCCGGGGACCGGCTTGACGCTGGCCTGCATCGGGCTGAGCGGGCGCGTGGTCATTGGTCCAGCCTCCTGCGGAACTGACGAACCGAGAGCAACGCACCCACAACGGCCATCGCCACCAGGAAGCCGACGTGCAGCAGCGCCATCGGCCACGAGATGGGGGCGCCGTACAGAGCCAACCGGCCCAGCTCCGCGGCGTGCCACAGCGGTGAGATCCAGCCGAGCCACTGGAGGTAGATCGGCAACGTGTCCAGCGGGAAGTAGCTGCCGGAGAACAGCGTCAGGGGCACGATGATGAACCGCTCCACGAAGCCCAGTTGGCCGCGGTCGTCCTTCTGCGTGGACACCCACGCCATGGTGCAGAACCCGACGGCGACGCCGAGCAGCAGCCCGATCGGGAGCAGCCACAGCGCCCCCAGCCTCGACCCGACGCCGAAGATGATCACCGCGCCGACGTACATCACGAGCAGCGCGGCGACGCGCAGCATGGCACCCGTTTGGAAGCCGACCGCCATCTGGCCGGGGGTCACCGGGGAGAGCCGCTGCGCGTTGAACAGGTTGCTCCATTTGAAGCCGCCGAAGACGCCGTAGGTGTTCTCCTGCGACGCCGACTGCATGGCGGTGGCCATGACGAGCGCCGGCGCGACGAACCAGATGTAAGGCACCCCCTCGATGCCCTTGCCGTCGTCGACGAGCACGCCGAGGCCCAGCCCGAGGCCGAGGAGGTACACGATGGGCGAACCGAGGCCGGTGATGAAGAGCGTGGCTAGGTACGCCCGCATGTGCAGGATCTGCTGTTCGACGGCAGCTAGCCAGCCCCACCGTCGCACCACGCGGTAATCGGCGGAGACTCCGCGATCGATCACGGGTTGGGTGGACACCGTCATTCGATGAGGCTCCGTCCGGTGAGCCGCAGGAACACGTCCTCCAGCGACGAGCGCCGCACCAGCGACGTGACCGGCTGCAGGCCGCGCTCGATCACCTGCTGGAGCGCGTGCTCACCGTTGTCTGCGTAGATGAGGATGCGGTCTGGAAGCACCTCGTGACGCTCGCCGACGCCGTCGATCTGGCCGGCGACCGCCTCGTTACGGGCCGATCCGAAGCGGACCTCAAGCACCTCACGGGTGGAGTACTGGCGGATCAGCGACGACGGCGACCCTTCGGCCACGATCTTGCCCTTGTCGACCACCACCAAGCGGTCACACAACTGCTCCGCCTCATCCATGAAGTGCGTTGTCACCACCAAGGTGACGCCCTCCTCCTTCAACCGGAAGAGGCGATCCCACAGCACGTGGCGGGCCTGCGGATCCAGGCCGGTGGTGGGCTCATCGAGAAGCATGATCTTGGGGTTGTTGATCAGCCCGCGGGCGATGGTGAGGCGGCGCTTCATGCCGCCGGAAAGCCCGTCGACGCGCGCCGTGCGCTTCTCGCGCAGCTGCGCGAAGTCCAGCAGTTCCTCGCTGCGCTGCTTCACGTAGGCGCGCGGCAGGCCGAAGTAGCGGCCGTACACGTAGAGATTGTCGATGACGCGCAGCTCCTCGTCGAGCAGGTCGCCCTGCGGGACGATGCCGAGCTGGGAACGGATCTGGGGCCCGTTGTGGGCGGCGTCGAGACCCAGCACATCGAGCGTGCCGGACGTGCGCATGGATGTGGCCGCGATCATGCGCATGGTGGTGGATTTGCCCGCGCCGTTGGGCCCGAGGAAGCCGAAGGATTCGCCGGGCGCGATGTCGAAATCGATCCCGTCGACGGCGGTGAAGGTGCCGTAGCGCTTGGTGAGGGCTCGGGCAGAGATCACTGGCTGATTCACGCGAGAAGCCTAGGGGCAAGCACTGACAATCCCAACTGGTCCAGCGTCACGCGCCGACGCGAAAGGCCGGGACCCACTGGGGATCCCGGCCTCCGGCACGTCGATCAGAGCATGGGGAGGAATCGGCGCATGGAGGAATCTCCTTGTGTGGGGATATGCCTCCGTCGATTCAAGTCAGCGCCGGTGTCACCAGGCGGGGGTTGGAGGTGACGATTCGGCAACCACTTCTTGAACCTCGCGTGGCGTCAGCCGAAGGGGTCCGAGAAGGCCTTCGCGAGGGCGATCATCCGGCCGCGGAAGCCGTCGGCCGGGCGTCCGTATTCAGCTGCCCAGAGGGCGTTGAGGACGAGCCGGACGAACGTCCACTCCTGCACGCGGTCCGGATCGAGCTGCGCCGCATCGGCCACAACTTCCGCACGCAGCCGGACGTGGGTACGGAAGTTGTGCGCGGCCGAGGCGGCGTCGGCACGGTTCCAGACGATGGGCGCGACAGCGTAGGCCCACTCCCCCGCCACCGGCTTCGGATCGATCGCCACCCAGCGTCCGCGCCGGTCGTCGAGAGGAGCGAGGACGTTCATGTCGTGCAGGTCCTCGTGAACTAGTCGAGGCGCTGGGGCGTCGTCGAGCAGGCCGTCCAGGGTGGAGCGGGCCTGATCGCAGAGCCGACGCGGCACGCTGACCGGGTGCGCGGCGAGCTGCCGACGCCAGCGCTTGGCCTTGACGTCCACCCGGTCCACCTGCGGCGGGGCCGGCTGATCCAAGGTGGTGAACAACCAGCCGATCTCTTCGCACGCTTCAAGGATCGGCACGGTGGTCAGATCGCGGTCGCCGTCGAGGCGCTCGAGCAGAACGACGTAGGCGGACGGATCGGCTGCCAGAAGTTCGACGGCGCCCCGTCCCGCCCACAAGCGCAGCGCAAGCGGCTCGTGCCGCGCCTCGGCGTGGGGCCACGTGAGCTTCAGCGCCGCCTTCACCCCCGTGCGTCGGCGGACGGGGACCACCAGCGCATTCTCGCCGAACCACGGGGCGCCGTCGGGGCGAAGTTCCCACTCGTCGAGGTACCCGGCGACGGCCTGCGGGAGGCGCTCCAGCCAGGTGTCGCCGTCGATCCCGCCCACCTCGTCCGCCGGCCTGCCACGTAGGCGCCCGGCAAATGCGGTCGGGATCTGGACGGGCATGCGGAGCTAGCGGTCGCGGCTCGAGAGGACGCAGAACTCGTTGCCCTCGGGGTCTGCGAGCACCGTCCATGTCACCTGATCGGGGTCTTGGCCAACGTCGACGGTGGTGGCGCCGAGATCGAGCAGCCGCTGGATCTCCGCGTCTCGGTCCTGCGACGTGTGCGGCGCCAGATCCATGTGGAGGCGGTTCTTGATCTGCT
This sequence comes from Tessaracoccus flavescens, assembly GCA_020741375.1. Classification (GTDB taxonomy): domain Bacteria; phylum Actinomycetota; class Actinomycetes; order Propionibacteriales; family Propionibacteriaceae; genus Arachnia; species Arachnia flavescens_A. Next base: position 5,435 of record DYZF01000294.1, on the reverse strand, counting down.
TATCCTCGGGGACGGGCACGAACACGAGACCTTGGCCGCGGCGAACCCATTGGTCGTACTCCGCGGGCTCGGTGTCGCCCTCCAGCGCCAGTTTCGGGATGACGACGGCCTCATGTGGCGTGTCGTAGATGACGGCCCAGTCCAGCGCCTCGGCCCACCAGTGAGCTTGGGCTTGGGGGTCGCGGCAATCGACGACGACGGTGTACCACTTCAGAGCCATGGGCCCAGCCTAGGGCGCGGAGGCGCCGGCGCCCAGAGTCTGCGGAGGATCATCGGAGCACCTTCGTCAGCCGACGACGTCGTTGACGGCTGCTCAGGGAGCGGGGGTGGGCTCGAACATCGTGCGGCGCCCCTCGAAGGCGCGGCCCAGTGTCACCTGATCCGCGTACTCCAGATCTCCGCCGACGGGGAGGCCGCTGGCGGGGCGGGTCACCCGGACGCCGAAATCGCGCAGCATGCGGCTCAGGTACGCGGCCGTCGCCTCGCCCTGCGTGTCCGGGTCTGTGGCGAGGATGACTTCCTGCACTTCGCCGTCGGCGAGGCGTTGGAACAGCTCGCGGGTGTGAAGGTCTGCCGGGCCGCGACCGTCGATGGGCGAGATCGAGCCGCCCAGCACGTGATAGAGCCCACGGAACTCGTTGGTGCGCTCGATGGCGACCACGTCCTTCGATTCCTCGACGACGCACAAGATGGCGCGGTCGCGGCGGGGGTCGCGGCACACGCGGCACCGGTCTTCCTGCGAGATGTTGAAGCACACCTCACAGAAGCGAGACGTGGCCTTCACCCGCTTGAGGGTGTCGGCCAGCGTCAAGACGTCCTCTTCCGGGGCGTCGAGCAGGTAGAACGCGATGCGCTGGGCCCCTCGCGGGCCGATGCCGGGAAGGCGGCTGAGCTCGTCGATGAGGTCCTGAATCGGGCCTTCGTACACGGAAGGGATCAGCCCCCGAAGCCGGGGATCTGCGGCATCTCGGGCATGGCGGCGGCCATGGCGGCGTCGGCTTCAGCGCGGGCGGAGCGGTAGGCCGCGACGATGAGATCCGAGAGGGTCTCGACGTCGTCGGGATCCACCGCGTCGGGCTTGATCGTGAGCTCCTCGAGATCTCCCTTGCCGCTCAGCACGACGGTCACCAGATCGCCACCGGCCGAGGCGGTGTACGTCTTGGACAGCACCTCTTCCTGCGCGCGCTCCATGTCTGCTTGCATCTGCTGTGCCTGCTGCATCAGCGCGTTGAGGTCGAAGTCACCAAACATCATTCACTCCTGGATTGGATCTGTGGACAGCATAGGCGCGGCGTCACTCCGCGTCGCGCACCGAAATCACCTCGGCGCCGAAGGTGCTGCTGAGCAGTTCCTCGGCGTTGTGGGCCGGATCCAGCTCCGCGTCGTCGGCCGACACTTCGCCTTCTGGTGCAGGCTCCGGCTCGCGGGCTGCCACCGGGGGCAGGTCCGGCGCGGGCGGCGCGACTGGTGCACCGGAGGGGCGCTGCGCGGGGGCAGCCTCCTCGGGCGCTCCGGACGTGAGCACCGGCTGGATGCGCAGCTCGACGCCGATCACTTCGATAAGCGAATCGGCGAGCACGTCGGCGGAGCCGCCGGAGCCGAAGTTATCGCGCGGGCCGGTGGCCGTGAAGCCGAGACTGAGGACGCCGTCGGCCACATCCACCACCTGGGCGTGTTGGCTGAGCAGCATGTAGGTGAAGCGACGGCGGCGCTTGACCTCCTCGAGCACGTTGGGCCAGACGCGGCGCAGTTCGGCGGCGGTGAGCTGGCCCGACGTGGTGGCCGCCGGGGCGGACTGCACAGGCTTCTGCTGCGGGGCGGGCTGCTCTGCCGGGCGTCCTGCGGGCGGCGACCCGGCGGGGCGTTGACGCGGTGGTTCGCCGGCTGGGCGTCGCTGATCGCCCGACGGCGCCGCCGCGGCCGGAGCCTGCGGGGCGGCCTGTGGCTGGGCCGCGGGCTCGGGCGTTGCCGGGGCCGACGGCGCGGGGGCCGGGCGTTGCTGCGCGGCGGGCGCCGGCTCGTGCGCCGGACGCTCCGGGCGGTGTGCGGCGGGACGCTCGGCGGCAGGCTTGGCCGATTCGACGTCGGCCCACTGTTCGACGGGGGCTGCTGCCTCGCCGGAGCCCATCATTCCGACGCGCCGCTCCAGGCGGTCCATGCGGGCGTGAAGGCCGCGCTCGTCATTGTCTGCACCGGGCAACAGCACGCGGGCGCACATGAGCTCGAGGTGTAGGCGGGGGGCGGTGGTGCCGCGCATTTCGGTGAGGCCGTCGGCCAACACCTCTGCGGCCCGGGTGAGCTCCCCGGGGCCCATGCCCGCGACCTGCGTCTTGAGCCGCTCGGCCTGATCCGCCGCCACGTCGAGGATGCCGTTGGTGGCGGCTTCGGGGACGGCAGCCAGGATCACCAGATCGCGCAGGCGGCGCAGCAGATCCTCGGCGAAGCGACGTGGATCTTGGCCCACCTCGATAACCTTGTCGATGGTCTTGAACACACCGGAAGCATCACCCGCGGCGAACGCGTCCATGATTTCGTCGAGCAGCGCGTCGGGCGTGTAGCCCAGCAGCGCAGCGGCTTGCTCGTAGCCGACGCCGTCGTCGCCTGCGCCACCGAGCAACTGGTCCAACACCGAGAGTGAATCTCGGACCGATCCCCCGCCGGCCCGGACGACCAGCGGGATGGCCGTGGGATCCACCTTGACGCCCTCTGCCTCGCAGATTTCGGTCATGTAATCGGCCAGCACGCGCGGCGGCACAAGGCGGAACGGGTAGTGATGCGTGCGGGAGCGGATGGTGCCGATCACCTTGTCCGGTTCCGTCGTGGCGAAGATGAACTTGGCGTGCGCCGGCGGCTCCTCGACGAGCTTCAGCAGCGCGTTGAAGCCCTGCGGCGTCACCATGTGCGCTTCGTCGACGATGTAGATCTTGTAGCGGCTGTTGACGGGCGCGAAGTAGGCCCGCTCGCGCAGATCTCTGGCGTCGTCGACGCCACCGTGCGAGGCCGCGTCGATCTCGATCACGTCGATGGAGCCGGGGCCGCCGCGGGCGAGATCCGTGCAGGACTGGCACACACCGCAAGGCGTGGGCGTGGGGCCTTGCTCGCAGTTGAGGCAGCGGGCGAGGATGCGGGCCGAGGTGGTCTTGCCGCAGCCGCGGGGGCCGGAGAACAGGTAGGCGTGGTTGACGCGGTTGTTCTCCAGAGCGCGCTGGAGCGGGACCGTGACGTGCTCCTGGCCGATGACCTCGGCGAAGGTGTCTGGGCGGTAGCGGCGGTACAGGGCGAGCGGCGCCGGCGGCGCCTCGGGCCGCGACGGGGCGGGCGCGGGCGATGGCTTGGGCTCCCTGGCCGCCGGGGCTGGGACGGGCTCGACAACCGCCGGCTCCGGGACGAACAGCGCCTCCGCGGGCTCTTCGGGTTCCTGATCGGACAAGAGGCTGGGGCCGGTCTGCGCGGGCACCTCCGGCTCGTCGACATCGAACAGACCGGGACCGTCCATGGGCTCGAACCCAGGCTGATCCGCGGAGCCATACCCGTCGTCATCGAGCAGGGTGTACTCGTCCTCGTCGTACTCTTCGTCCACGTAACCCACCCTATCCGGGAGCTCAGACAGTTCGCGCAAAAGAAAAAGGGCCCCTCGCGCACCCGTTAGAGCTCACTTACCCTTGCTGCCTTCCGACCCTGGGGGAGTTGGGCGAGATACCGCCGCGCGAGGAACCTCGGACGAGTCTACCCCATCACCGGGGGACTCCGCTCCCCCACCGATGGCCCCGCACACTAGGCTCGCAACCATGGTCATGAGTTGCGATCCAGTCCTCGCCGAGGTGTGGCGGGGAGACTTCCTCGAGTGTCTGCACCACGGTTCGATCGTCATCACCGGGCCCGACGGCGCCGTGCGGTTCTCCGCCGGAGACGTGACGCGGCCGTTCCTGCCCCGCTCGTCGGTCAAGCCCGTTCAGGTCATCGCGATGCTGCGCCACGGCCTCGACGTCGACGCGGAACTCCTCGCGTTGGCCGGCGCCTCCCACTCCGGAGAACCCTTCCATCTCGACGGCGTCCGCCACCTGCTCGACGGCGCGGGACTCTCCCCCGACGACCTCCAGAACACCCCGGGCCTGCCGCTCGACACCGAGGCGCAGGCCGCCTACCTGGCCGCCGGGAACGCGAAGTGCCCGTTGGCCCACAACTGTTCCGGCAAGCATGCGGCGATGTTGCGCACCTGCGTGCGAGCCGGCTGGAGCACCCACGACTACCTCGCCTCCGACCACCAGCTCCACGTCGCCGCACGCCACGACCTCAGCGACCTCGCCGGCGAGGCCATCCCGGACCCTGTGGTCGACGGCTGCGGCGCGCCCGCGTTCGCCGTCAGCCCCACCGGATTAGCGCGCGCCTTCGGCCGCATCGCCGCCGCTGAGGACGGCCCCTCCAAGCAGGTGGCGGACGCCTTCCGCACCTTCCCGCAGTACGCCTCCGGAACCCGCCGTGACGAGTTGGTGCTCCACCACGAGGTGCCCGGCCTGATCTGCAAACTCGGCGCCGAGGGGTGCCTCGCCGTCGGTCTCGCCGATGGATCCGGCATCGTGGTGAAAGTGGGTGACGGACACCACCGCGGGACTATCCCCCCGCTGGTGGCCGCGCTCACGACGTTGGGGCTGGGAACCCCCGCCCTAGCGGCGCTGGACCCCGAGCCGGTCCTGGGCCACGGCCGCCCCGCCGGTCGGGTCGTCGTCGATGCCTGGCTCGCGACCCGGCTGGGCGAGGTCCTCGGCTGAATTCCGGGAGCCTCCAGCCAGGTGCCAATCACCATCGCCGCGAGGAACGAGGCGCGAGCCAGGCCACGCCGCTGCCGTCCCCATGCGGCGATCAGGCCAAGCTGGCGTTCCGTGCCTCGATCACGCTCTTGAACTTCGAATAGATCCACGGCGTCGCTTCGACCGACTGGGCGGTGGTGACCGGCCCGTTCTTGGACTGGATCACGACGAACTTCGTCTGCCCTCCCTCCTCTGTCAGCTCGTACTCTGTCAGGCCGGGCGCCTCGGCCTCGACCTCCGGGTCCCAATGGCAGTCGAACGTGAGTGCGAGGTACTCGGGCTCGCGCACCTCGACGACCTCGCCGTCGATCAGCACATCGCCGCTTGCCGTGGAGTACGAGTAGCGCGTCCCCTTCTCCCACGTGGCCTCCGTGAAGGCCCCATAGAGCCATTCGAGCGGACGGCCGGTGGCGGTGAGCTCCTCCCAGACCGCCTGCCGAGGCGCGTCGATGTAGATGGTGTAGACGTGTCGGTGGTTCATTGCGTTCTCCTTGTGTTCGACGGAGGCCCTGAGGCCGAGCAGGCGATCCGCTGTCGCGGCGCCGAAGTTGGAGAGCCAGCGACGCTGGATCTCGCGTAGGGGGACAGCGTTGAGGTAGTGGAGCTTGAGTCGACCGTCGCGCCTCG
>DYZF01000293.1 GCA_020741375.1 Tessaracoccus flavescens | reverse complement strand
GGGCCTCGACACCGCGGGCAAGGGCGGAGTCGCCCGCCACGTCATGGGCATGGTGGACCCGCAAGGCGTCGCGCTGCGCAGCTTCGGGGTACCGACGGCGGAGGAACTGCGCCACCACTACCTGTGGCGGATCAAGAAGGGCCTCCCGAAGCCCGGCCAGATCGGCCTGTTCGACCGCTCACACTATGAGGACGTCCTGGTGGTACGCGTCGACGAGCTGGTGGAGCCCGACGTGTGGGGCAAGCGTTACGACGAGATCAACCGCTGGGAGAAGCAGCTGGTGGATTCCGGCACCGTCGTGCTGAAGTTCGCGCTGATGGTCTCGCACGACGAGCAGGGCAAGCGCCTGATGGAGCGCATCGACCGCCCGGACAAGCGCTGGAAGTACTCCGCCAACGATCTCAGCACCCGTCAGAAGTGGGACGACTACCAAGAGGCGTACGCCGACGTCTTCCGGCTCACCAACACCGAGCACGCGCCGTGGCACGTCGTGCCCGCCGATAAGAAGTGGTACTCGCGCGTCGCGATCACCGAGATCCTGACGCGCACCCTCATCGAGCTGGACCTCAGCTGGCCCCGCCCCCGCTGGCGCCCCGATACGCAGCGTCGTAACTTGCTGAAGACGATGTCGCCGACAGCCTTCGCCGAATCCGTCGCTGAGACCGAGGACAACGTGCTGGGCGCGCTGGCCGACACCAGCGAGGTCAACGAAGACGTGGCTCGCCTGCGGTACGAGGGTGACGACGCCGCCGTCGAGGCCGCGCTCGCCGAGGTGGAGAAGCGCCGCGAGCAGTGGACGACGGAGCTGGCCGCGACCCTTGAGCAGAAGCGCGCGCTGCTGGCGGAGCTGCGGCAGGATCAGATCGCGACGGCGGACGAGCCGGAGAAGAAGGAGTCGAAGGACGACAAGTCCGACGATGAATCCGTCGACGACAAGTCCGACGATGAATCTGGCGACGTGAAGTCCAGTGACGAGAAGTCCGACGACGACAAGTCGGGCAAGAAGTCCAAGAAGGACAAAGACAAGAAGAAGGACAAGGACAAGTCCAAGAAGGATAAGAAGGACAAGTCCAAGAAAGACAAGGGCAACAAGAAGAAAGACAAGAAGTAATTCTTGAAACTCTGCTTCTGCTGACGAAGGGCGCCGGTTGCTTGGCGCCCTTCGTCAGCACCACGCGACTTCGTCGCGGGCGTGCTGCTCAGGGAGCTGGGTAAGTCCACTCGGGTTCTACTGCTCAGGGAGCCTGAAAAGTCCCCTCAGGTTCTACTGCTCAGAGGGCCGAACAAGGAAGATACGATGCGCTGCTCTGGGAGCGCAGCCCCCAGAGCACCCCCAAACGCTGAACAAGGACTCGCTCAGGGTGCGCTGCCCGGAAGCCAGATAAGCCCACGCGGGACCTGTTGCTCAAGGAAGAGCACCGTCTTGAGCCGGGGCGAGCCCCTCTTGCCGCGACTTAGATCGACGACGACAGCTGCGTGCGCTCGTCCTCATTCAACCGAGAGCACACCTGGCGCAACGCTGCGAGACGCACCGCCGTCGGCACGTTCTCGATCATCGCCAGCATCTCGGCGGCGATCACCTCACCCTGCGGAGACCGCGCCCGGTACTGCCACGCCCTGTTGACCAATTCGCGCTCGACGAGATCCTTCTTCGCCAACCGATCCAGCACCGTCATCACGGTGGTGTAGGCCAGTTCGCGCTCGGCGGTGAGCACCGCATGGACGTCGGCCACGGATTTGGGCTCGTCAGACTCCCACAGCAGCTCCATAACCCGCTGCTCGAGCTCTCCACGTGACGGCATGGCCCAAGCATAAGGGGGTTGCGAAATCAGCGTGTGGACTGGGATGAGAGTCGGTTGGTTTATTACGACTCATCGTAGTAGGTTGCCGCCATGGACGCTGTGACCCTTGCACGGTGGCAATTCGGTATCACCACCGTCTACCACTTCCTTTTTGTGCCCATCACCATCGCCATGTCGATGCTGGTGGCAGTTCTCCAGACGATGTGGGTGAAGACAGGCAAAGACGCCTACCTTCGCCTCACCAAGTTCTTCGGCAAGCTGTTCCTGATCAACTTCGCTTTGGGCGTCGTGACGGGCATCGTGCAGGAGTTCCAATTCGGCATGAACTGGTCCGAATACTCCCGCTTCGTCGGTGACGTGTTCGGCGCCCCGCTCGCGCTCGAGGCTCTACTCGCCTTCTTCCTCGAATCCACCTTCATCGGTCTGTGGATCTTCGGCTGGGACAAGCTCCCCAAGAAGGTTCACCTGATGACGATCTACATGGCGGCCATCGGCACCATGATCTCCGCCGTCTTTATTCTCGCGGCCAACTCGTGGATGCAGAACCCCGTCGGCACCGTCTTCAACAACGGTCGCGCAGAACTCGACGGCGTGAGCGGCTTCCTCGAGGTGCTCACCAACCCCGTCTTCCTCGTCACCTTCCCGCACGTCCTCGCCTCGTCCTACATGGTTGCCGGCGGCCTGATGGCAGCCATCGGCGGCTGGCACATGGCCAAGATCAACCGCGATGGCGAAACCCGCGAAGGCGATCTCAAGGCCTACCGCTTCGCCACGAAGTTCGGCGCCTGGGTCATGCTGGCCGGCTCGCTCGTGACGATCATCACCGGCGATCTCCAGTCGAAGGTCATGACCGACGTCCAGCCCATGAAGATGGCCGCGGCCGAGGGCCTGTACGAGACCACGAAGAACGCCCCGTTCTCCGTCCTCACCATCGGCGACCTGAACGGCGAGAACGCCACCCCGATCATCGAGGTGCCGGGCCTGCTGTCGTTCCTGTCCGGCCATGAAGAGGTCAAGGGCATCAACAACCTCAAGGAGGAATACGCCGCTGAAGGCTTCCTCCGCAACGACGAATCGCAGACCAAGCTCCAGTCTGAGTACGCGGCCGAGCTCGCCCAGAACTACCCCGACGTGAAGATCACGCCGAACGTGCCCGTCACGTACTGGTCGTTCCGCCTCATGATGGGCCTCGGGTTCATCGGCATGGGCATCGCGCTGCTGACGCTGTGGACCATTCGCAAGGATCGCCTGCCCAAGCCGTCGAAGCTGTGGACGCTGCTGATGTTCGGCATGCCGCTGCTGCCGCTGTTCGGCATCTCATTCGGCTGGATCATGGCTGAGATGGGCCGCCAGCCCTGGATCGTCGCCGGTGTCATGCCGACGATGGCCGCGGTCTCCCCGACGGTGTCGGTGGCCGAGGTGCTGTTCTCCATGATCGTCTACACCCTGATCTACGGCGGCCTTGCCGTCATCGAGGTGTGGCTGTTCCTCAAGTACGCGAAGGCGGGGTTGCCCGAGGTCGCGCCCATTGAGGTTCAGACCGATCCCGACGCTCCCATGACCTTCGCGTACTGATAGGTGGTTTGAGAAATGATCTTCAACCTGCTTGAAACCGCGTCGGTTCCGGCGCTGCCCATCGTGTGGTTCATCCTGGCCACCGTCCTGTGGCTGGGTTACTTCTTCCTCGAGGGCTTCGACTACGGCGTGGCGATGCTCATCCCGATCCTTGGCAAGAACGACAAGGACAAGCGAGTCATCGTCAACACCATCGGCCCGGTCTGGGACGGAAACGAAGTGTGGCTGCTGACGGCGGGCGGCGCGATGTTCGCGGCCTTCCCCGGCTGGTACGCCACTCTGTTCTCCGGCCTGTACCTGCCGCTGCTGCTGGTGCTCGTCGGCCTCATCCTCCGCGGTGTGGCGTTCGAGTACCGCTCGAAGCACCCCGATTCCCGCTACCGCACCATGCTGGACTGGTTCGCCATCATCGGCTCCTTCCTGCCCAGCCTCGTGTTCGGCGTCGGCTTCGCCAACTTCGTCATCGGCCTCCCCAATGACGGGCTGCTGTGGAACGGCAACTTCTGGGGTCTGTTCGGCCCGTTCGCCCTGCTCGGCGGCGTGATGCTCGTTGTGCTGTTCCTCGTCCACGGCTCCGCGTTCATCGCGCTGAAGACCAAGGGCGTCATCCACGAGCGTGCCGAATCCTTCGGTGCCAAGTTCGGCTCGGCCGCCACCGCGCTGGTCGCTCTGTTCGTCCTGTGCCAGAACATCTTCTGGCCGGCCAACTCGGAGTTCGGCAACCTGTCGATCTTCGCGTGGATCGCGGGCATCCTCGCCATCGTGAGCATCGCTGCTGCGACGTTCATGATCGGCAAGGGCCGCGACGGCTGGGGCTTCATCCTCACCGGCCTGTCTGTCGTCACCCTGTTTGTCGGCATCTTCGTCAAGATGTACGGCAACTTGGGCTTCGCGCAGGATGAGTCGGTGGCGATCACCGAGCGCCTCAACATCGTGACCGCCGCGTCGTCGCCGACGACGTTGACGATCATGACGTGGGCCGCTGTCATCTTCGTCCCGATCGTTCTGGCCTACCAGGCATGGTCGTACTGGGTGTTCAGCAAGCGCATCTCCACGAAGAACATCCCCGACGAGGTCAGCGTCGTCGCCTGATCTCATCACTAGACCCGAGGGCCCACTCCGGTGGGCCCTCGGTGTTTCTCCAGCCAACTTTCTAGCTATGGGAGACTGAACGTCGTGGCAGGACCGATTCATCCTCGATTGCTCAAGCGAGCCAAAGCAACCCGCTGGTTCCTGATCGCCACCGTGATCGTCGGCATCGCCACCGCCCTCCTGCTGATCGCGCAGGCTCGCCTCATCGCCGATTGGGTGACGACGGCGTTCGCCACCAAGACTTTCCCCGCGGGCTGGCAGCAGGCGGCTCTGCTGCTAGCGCTGGTGTTCGCCGGGCGCGCCGTCCTCGCCTGGCTGAATTCGTGGCTGGCGCACCGCAGCGCCGCCGCCGTGAAGTCGACTTTGCGCCGCGACGTGCTCGCCGCCAGACTCGCAACCCCCGTCGGGGCCGTGTCGTCGTCGTCGCTGATGCGCACCGTCACCGCCGGCCTCGATGCCCTCGACGGCTACTTCTCCAAGTACCTGCCTCAGCTGGGCCTAGCGCTCACCGTGCCGCTGCTGGTCGGCGGGACGATCCTGCTGACCGACTGGCAATCGGCCATCATCATCGCCTTCACCCTGCCGCTGATCCCCATCTTCATGGCGCTGATCGGCTGGACGACGGAAAAGGCCACGCGGCACAGCTTCGGGGTCGCGGACCGGCTCGCGAAGCACTTCGGCGACCTCATCGCCGGCCTCCCCACCCTCCAGGCTTTCGCGCGTGCCAGGGCGCAGCGGCGCGGCGTGGAGCTCAACGAGGGGCAGTACCGCGAGGCGACGATGAAGACGCTCTACATCTCGTTCCTCTCGGCCTTCGCGCTGGAGCTGTTGGCGTCGCTGTCGGTGGCGGTGGTCGCGGTCACCGTCGGGTTCCGCCTCGTCTACGGGCACGTCGACTTCCCAACGGCGCTGTTCGTCCTCATCCTCGCCCCAGAGGCCTTCCTGCCGGTGCGCCAAGTGGGCGTCCACTTCCACGATTCGGCCGACGGCATCGCCGCCGCTGACGCGGCGTTCGAGGTGATAGACGCCGCCAGCACGCACACCGGAACCGCCCCTGTGCCGGCGGGCGGGCTGCGGTTCGACGACGTCAGCTACACCTACCCCGGAGCTCAGGTAGAGGCTGTGTCGGGGCTGAGCCTCGCCGTCGAACCGGGCGAGGTGGTGGCCATGAGCGGGCACTCCGGCGGCGGGAAGTCGACGGCGCTGGCGATGGCGATGGGGTTCTTGGCCCCGTCGACGGGCCGCGTGCTCGTCGGAGACACAGACTTGGCCGGCGTCGACGTCGCTGCATGGCGCCGCGAGGTGGCGTGGGTGGCGCAGGATCCGGGCATGCTCAACGGCACCGTCGGCGACAACGTCGCGCTCGGGCACCCGGGCGCCGGCGCGGCCGACATCGAGCGGGCGCTCCGCGATGCCGGGGCTGACTTCGGCCCCGAGAAGCCGGTGGGCGACGACGGCGAGGGCCTCTCGGCGGGCGAACGACGACGCGTGGCGCTGGCCCGCGCCTTGGTGCGGATCAGGCTCGGCGGCGCCCGCCTCCTGATCTTGGACGAACCCACAGCCGGGCTCGACGCCGACACCGAGGCCCGCGTGATCGACGCCGTGCGGGCCACCGGCGCCGGTGCGCTCATCGTCAGCCACCGGCCCGCCGTCCTGGCCGCTGCTGACCGCATCGTCGAGGTGTCGGGGGTGACGGCATGAGGAACGTGCTGACCATGGCCCGCGACCTGCTGGACGCCGTACCGAAGGGGCGCCGTCGATTCCTCCTCGCGGTGCTGTTGGCGACGCTGGCCTCAAGCTCGTCGGTCGCGCTGATGGGCGTCTCGGCGTGGCTGTTGTCGTTCGCAGCCATGGCGCCGCCGGTGCTGTACCTCCAGCCCGCCGCCGTCGGGGTGCGGGCCTTCGCGATCTCCCGCGGCGTCTTCCGCTACGTCGAGCGGCTCGTCGGCCACGACGTCGCCCTGCGGATGCAGACCGCCCTGCGCGTGCGCGTGTACGACAAGTTGAGCGCCACCACGCTCATCGGCCGGCGCCGCGGCGACCTCCTCACCCGCGTGGTGTCCGACGTCGCGGCGATCCAAGACCTCGTGGTGCGAGTGGTGATCCCGTTCGTCTCGGCGGCGATCGTCGTCGTGGCCGCCTCCATCGGCTTCGCGGTGCTGGAATGGCGCGCGGGCCTGGCCCTGTTCGTGACGGCGGTGCTGGCCGGCGTCGTCCTGCCGCTGTGGACGCAGCGCCTGTCGCTGGAGGCCGACCTGGCCGCCACCCCCACCCGCGGGCGGCTGGCCGACGGCGTGCGCGAGTTGTCGCGGACGGCCACCGACCTCGTCGCCTACGGGGCCGATGAGGCCGAGCTTGACAAGCTGCTCGCCATCGACGACAACCTGCGCCGGATCGAGGCGCGCGGCGCGTGGATCCGCGGCGTCGCGACTGGCGGCCAGCTGCTGGCTGCCGGGGTCGCGGTGTTGGCGTCGCTCTACTTCGGCACGCAGGCGGTTGAGGCCGGCGCCCTCGACCCCCGATTCCTGGCCGTCCTCGCGTTGACACCGCTCGCCTTGCATGAGGTGCTCAGCACTTTCGCGCAGGCCGCGCAGACCTACACGCGCTCCCGCTCGGCGCTGGGCCGCCTTGGTGAGGTGCTCGAGGCCGAGCCCGTGGGCACGGGCGACGTGCAGCCCGGCGACGGCGCCCCCGGCCTCACGCTCGACGGCGTCACCCTCGGCTGGCCGGGCCATGCGCCGATCCTCGACGGCGTGAGCCTCGCGGTCGCGCCCGGCGAACGGGTGGCGCTGGTGGGGCCCTCAGGCGTGGGCAAGACGACGCTGGCGGCCACCGCGATGGGCCTGATCCCGCCGGTTGCCGGCTCGGTGGAGCGCGGCGGACGGGTCGGCTACCTGGAGCAGGACGCCCACATCTTCGCCACGACGGTCGCGGAGAACGTGCGGATCGGCGACAAGGATGCCGACGACGACGCGGTCGCCGACGCGCTGCAACGGGCCGGCCTGCCCATGCCGCTGGATCGGATGATCGGGGAGGCTGGCACGACGCTGTCCGGCGGCGAGCGCCGTCGATTGGCGTTGGCGCGGCTGCTGGTCGGCGAACGCGATCTCATCATCTTGGACGAACCCACAGAGCACCTCGACCGCGAGACCGCCGACGCGTTGATGGACGACGTGTGGCGCGCCTTCGACGGTCACCCGGTTCTCGTAATCACGCACGACCCGGAGGTCATGGCAGCCAGCACCCGCGTGGTCCGCTTGGGGGGCGCTGCATAAACCGTAGCTATCCGGCACGGAAAATGGAGATATGTCCGATCCGTGCCGAATAGCTACGAGTTGTGCAGGAACCAAGCTCCCTGAGCGGCGATCGCGCACTGCGTTAGCGCTGGCGACAACGTCGCCGCGTGCCGCTTCAAAGCGTCAGGGTGTCGCGAAGCGCTCAGCGAGGTGCGCTCCGGCAGCCCGAGCCGCCCAAGCGGGCTCGGTCAGCGCCGACTCGCCCGCCAGTTCCAATAACGACACCGCGCCGGCGAAACCGTCCACCTCGGCGTCGATCCGACCCGCCACGACGGCGGTTCGCGAGTCGCCCACCACGCGGCGCACGTAGCTCACGACCTTCCCCGCAGCCGTCTGGGCGTCGAGGGCGCCCTCCCCCGTGATCACCAGATCCGCCGTCTCCGCTGCGGCCGGCAGCCCGACCGCCTCTCCAACGGCCTCGGCCCCGGCGGAGAATAGAGCGCCCCACCACTGGAGCGCGAAACCGGCGCCCCCGGCCGCGCCGGCACCTGGCGCCGTCGGATCCCCGCCCAGAACACCGGCGAAGTGGGCCAGCCCCGGCTCCAACACCACAGGATCTCCGCCCTTCTGCGGCCCGAAGACCGCGGCGGCCCCGCGCTCGCCGAGGAGGGGGTTGTCCACGTCAGACAAGATCACCGCGCCGCCCGCTGGTGGCGCCACCATCTCTGAGGTGTCCACGGTCGCGATCCGACGCAGGGTCGCATTGCCCGGCGCAGCGACCTCGGCCCCGCCTTCGTCGAGGAGCCTCGCCCCCAAGCCAACCAGCATGCCCGCGCCACCGTCGGTGGAGGCACTACCGCCGATCGCGAGCAACAAACGCGAAGCCCCGGCCTCGATCGCGGCGCGGATAGCCAAGCCGAAACCGAGAGTGTGGGCCTCTCCCGGCGCTGGCTCGTCCAGCAACAACAGCCCGCAGCATTCCGCCAATTCGATCACCGCCGTGCCGTCCGGAAGCATCACCCACCGGGCAACCCGCGGCGCGCCAGTGGGCCCCACGACGTCGACAGTGCGCACCTGCCCGCCCGGCAGCTCCGCGAACGCGTCGACGGTGCCCTCCCCGCCGTCGGCCATGGGGCGTAAGACGACCTCGTCGGCCGGGCGCACCGACAGCCAACCGTCGGCCAGAGCGCGTGCCGCCTCGGCCGCGGTGAGAGTTCCCTTGAAGGAATCGGGGGCCACAACGATGCGCATGCGACGACGCTACTCCAGACGAGCGACGCCGACGCCGTCGGTCCCCTGTCCACTGGGCACGGTCACCAGTGACCTCTGCGCCGCGGCCGCACCCAGCCGCTAGAGTGTCGAGGGTGACCGCACCCACCTCACCGAGTCGTCCGCTGCGGGTCATGCAGTTCATCGACAACTACGGCCCCGGCAGCAACGGGCTGATGTATGCCGTGCAACAACTCGAGGGCAACCTCCTCGACGCCGGCCACGAGGTGATCGTCGTGGCCCCCGCGGCCAAGGGCCCCAACCCGCACCATGGACGCCCCGGCCGCACCGAGATCCGGCTGCCGTCGGTTCGGGTGCCGAAGATGCCTACCAGGGTGGCCAACGGTCGCAAGTTCGACAAGACTCTCGACGAAATCGAGCGGCTCAACCCAGACGTCATCCACGTCCACGGTTTCGGCACCGTCGGGGTGCTCGGCACCTGGGCCGCCCGCCGCTACGGCATCCCCATGATGATGACCTGGCACACGGATTTCGACGCGTACGCAGACCATTACGCCTCCGTCCTCCCGCTGCTGACCGGCGTCGTGCGCGCGTTCGCCACCCTCTCCAAGGGCGAGGTGATGAACACCCGCGACATCAAGCTCGCGGAGATCCGCTACGAGGATCGCGGCCGCTCGACGGCATCCCTGCTGGGGCTGTGCCAGAAGATGCTGGAATCTGCGGATCTGGTGACGACGCCGTCGCCCAAGACGGCCGCCCGCTGCCGCGACGTGGTGCCAGACGCGAACATCATCGTGGTGCCCAACGGCGTCGATCCTCTGCCCGTCGGCCCGCCGCCGATCCCCAAGCCGGACGGCCCGATGGTGCTGTACGCCGGCCGGATCGCGCCGGAGAAGGGCATCCCGCTGCTGGCCGAAGCGTTCACGCTGGTGCACGCGCAGCGCCCAGACGCGCGGCTGTGCGTCGTCGGCGACTGGGAGCGGTACTCGAACATCAAGAAGGTGCTGGCCGACGGCCGCGCCGCAGGCAGGATCATCCTGCCCGGCGAGCAGAAGCGCGACGACCTGGGCGCGTTCTACGCGATGGCCGACGTCTTCGCCTTCGCCAGCCAGACCGACACCCAAGCGCTCGTGCTCCACGAGGCGGCTCTGGCCGGACTGCCCATCGTCTCGGTCGACCACGAGCTGCGCCTCGTCATCGAACCAGGGATCAACGGCGAGATCACCCGCCCGACCGCAGCATCACTGGCGGCCGGCATACTGCGGGTGATCGACCGGCTCGACGATCAGCAGTGGCGCGACAACGCGTCGCGCCGCTCGATCGAGTTGGCGTCGCAGTGGACCATCCAGTCGCAGGCTGACGAGATGCTGCGCCTCTATGGAGAAGTCGCGGCGCTCCGCTGACCGCCTACGTCATGTCCGCGGGGACAACCCAGCGGTCGAAGTCGTCGCCGTCCACCCCGTTGGCCACGGCCGACTCCCGCAGGGACGTGCCCTCCTTGTGTGCCTGCTTGGCGATCTTGGCGGCCTTGTCATACCCGATGTGACGGTTGAGCGCGGTCACCAGCATCAGGTTGGAGTTCAGGTTCGCCTCGATCCGCTCGTGGTTGGGTTCGATCCCCACGGCGCAGTGGTCGGTGAAGGAGATCATGGCGTCCGACAGCAGGCGAATGGACTCGAGCACCGCGTGCGCCATGACCGGCTTGAACACGTTGAGCTGGAAGTTGCCTTGGCTGCCGGAGAAGCCGACGGTGGCGTCGTTGCCGATGACACGGGCCACCACCATGGTCATGGCCTCGGACTGCGTGGGGTTCACCTTGCCCGGCATGATCGACGACCCCGGCTCGTTCTCCGGGATGTTGAGCTCGCCGATGCCGTTGCGTGGGCCGCTGGCGTACCAGCGCACGTCGTTGGCCAGCTTCATCAGCGCGTCGGCGAGCACGCGGAGCGAACCGGACACCTCCACCAGCGAGTCGTGCGCAGACAAGGCTGCGAACAGGTTCTCGGCCTGACGGAACTCGAGCCCGGTCTCCTCAGTGATCTTCGCAGCCGCCAGAGCGCCGAACTCGGGATGCGCATTGAGGCCGGTACCGACGGCGGTGCCGCCGATCGCCAGATCCCGGGCGCGGCCGTCGGCGAACTTGATGCCGTCGAGCGCGAAATCGAGCTGGGCCACCCAACCGCCGAACACCTGGCCGAGGCGCACCGGGGTGGCATCCTGCAGGTGGGTGCGGCCCACCATGACGACACCGTCGTACTCCTTGGCCTTGGCATCCAGAACGTCGCGCAGGTACTTGATGGCCGGGTAGAGGCGCTCGTTGAGCTCGGTCACCACGGCGATGTGCATGGCGGTGGGGAACGTGTCGTTGGACGACTGCCCGCGGTTGACGTCGTCGTTGGGATGCACCGGGGTCTTCGAGCCCCGCTCCCCGCCAGCCAGTTCGATGGCGCGGTTCGAGATGACCTCGTTGGAGTTCATGTTCGACTGCGTACCTGAGCCGGTCTGGAAGACCACGAGCGGGAACTCGTCATCGAGCTTGCCCGCGATCACATCGTCGGCCGCCCGAACAATCAGCTCTGCGCGGTCTGCCGGGATCTCGCCCAGCTCCCCGTTCGCCTGGGCCGCAGCCTTCTTCAGCACGCCGAGAGCGCGCACCATGGCGCGACCCCAGACGAAGGTGTCGCGGCCGATATCGAAGTTGTGGAGGCTGCGCTGCGTCTGAGCTCCCCAGTAACGCTCCTCGGCAACCTCAACGTTGCCCATGGAATCAGTTTCAATGCGATGTGCCATGCATCGACGCTACCCGGCGCGGTCAAAGCGCGAGGAGAAACGCCTTCTGGAAAAGGCTCGACCCGCTGCCCTTGGGGGGGCGGCAGCGGGTCGAACGTGGATACACTAGCGCATGCAGATGCGTCTTGTCATCTCGGTTCAGCGAGTTTTTGGTGACTTCTGAAGGCCTTCAAACGCAGCGAGTTCAGCACCACGAAAACGCTGGAGAACGCCATGGCGGCACCGGCGATCATTGGGGTCAGCATTCCCAGCGCGGCTAGGGGAATCGCCGCCGTGTTGTAGCCGAAAGCCCACACCAGATTGGACTTGATCGTCCGCAGCGTGGCGCGCGACAACCGGACCGCGTCGACGGCAGCACCGAGATCGTGGCGCATCAGGGTGATGTCGCCGGCCGCGATCGCAGCATCCGTTCCGGTGCCCATGGCGATGCCGAGATCGGCCTGCGCGATGGCAGCCGCGTCGTTGACGCCGTCGCCCACCATCGCCACCTGCTGGCCCTTGGCTTGAAGCTCCTTGATGGCCTCCACCTTGCCCTCGGGCGTCACACCGGCGCGGACGTCGTCGATGCCCAACTGGGTGGCGACCGCGCGGGCGGTGCGCTCGTTGTCGCCGCTGAGGAGCACGGGGGTCAGGCCCAGATCCTTCAGCTGCTGGATGGCGTCGGCGGCAGTTTCCTTGATGGTGTCGGCGACGATGATCCGGCCGAGCACGCGCTCCTCGTCGGCGATCTCGACGACGGAGCCGATCGTGTCGCCCGACCACTCGGGCCGGGTCAGGCCCAGGCTTTCCAGGTAGGCCGGCGAACCGGCGTGCAGCCGTCGCCCCTCCACCACGGCGGTCACGCCGCGACCGGGAACGTTCGTGAAGTCCTCAGCGGCCGCAGGGCGCTCCACCTCGGCGACGATGGCCTGCGCGATCGGGTGCTCAGACCCGGCTTCGACGGCGGCAGCGAAGCGCAGCAGCTCGTCGCGCTCGATCCCCCCCACCGGTTCCACGTCGACCACGGACATGTCACCGGTGGTCAGGGTGCCGGTCTTGTCGAAGACGACCGTCTGCACCTTGCGGGCGCGCTCCAACACCTGCGGGCCGCGGATGACGGTGCCCAGCTGAGCCCCGCGACCGGTGCCCACCATGAGCGCCGACGGCGTCGCCAACCCGAGCGCACAGGGGCACGCGATAATCAGGACGGAAATGGCGGCGGACAGTGCCGTGGTGAAGCCGTTGCCGAAGGCCAGATGCGCCACAAGCGTCACGGCGGCGATTACGAGCACGATCGGGACGAAGATGCCCGAGACTTTGTCGGCCAGCCGCTGCACCTCGGCCTTGCCCGTCTGGGCCTCCTCCACCATCTTGGCGATGCGCGCCAGCTGCGATTCCTCGCCGACGGCGTTGGTGCGCACCACGAGGCGTCCGGTCGTGTTCACCGAGCCGCCCACGACGGCGCTCCCCGGCTCCACCTCAACCGGCAGGGATTCGCCGGTGATGATGGAGGCATCGACGGCGGAGCGCCCTTCGACGACTTCGCCGTCGGCGGCGATCTTCTCGCCGGGGCGGACGACGACGAGGTCGCCCACCTGGAGGGTCTTGACGTCGACGCGGCGCTCCTCGCCGTCGACCAAGAGGCTGGCCTGCTTGGCGCCCACCTCGAGCAGAGCGCGCATTGCGGCGCCGGATTCAGTCTTCGCGCGGGCCTCGATGTAGCGGCCGAGCAGCAGGAACGAGATGATCGTGACGGCGGCCTCGAAGTAGATGAAGCCCATCGCGTCCTGTTGGGACAGGTCGAACGAGAACTCGTGCTTCATGCCGATCATGCCGGCGTGGCCGAAGATCATGGCGTACAGCGACCAACCGAAGGCGGTCAGGGTGCCCAGCGTCACGAGGGTGTCCATCGTGGTGGCGCCGTGCTTGAGGTTGAGCCACGTGGCGCGGTGGAATCCGCGCCCGAGCCAGAGCACGACGACGGCAGACAGCACGAGCGCCACCCACTGCCAGCCTGGGAACTGCAGCGCCGGGATCATCGAGATGAGCACAACAGGGATGCTCAGGGCGAAGGACGCGATGACGCGGGGCTTCAGCGCCGCGGCCTCGTCCACCTTGGGCGCGTCCGGGACTGGGACGCTGGCGCCGTAACCGGTCGCGGTGACCACGTCGATGAGTTGGTCGGCGGTCATGCCCTCAGGAGCTTGCACGGTGGCGCGCTCGGTGGAGTAGTTGACGGTGGCGTGGACGCCGTCAACCTTGTTGAGCTTCTTCTCGATTCGGTTGGCACACGACGCGCAGGTCATGCCGGTGATGTCGAGTTGGATCTGGTTGGTGATGGGTTCAGTGCGCGTAGGCATAGCTTCCTCAACAAGGGCGCGTTGATCCGCCGGAGAAGGCCTCACGGGTCCGGTGGAGAAGTGCATGCATGGAGCGGGCGGCGGCGAGTGCGTCTCAGCCGGCCGGGCGCTCAAAGGGGGCCCCGCACCACCCCGGAGAACGAGGTGGGCAGGGTCTTATGCGTTGAGGCTCAGGCCTCGACGACGGTGTATTCGCCAGCTTCGCTGACGGCCTCGACGATGGCGTCGAAGGGGATGCGCTCGTCGGACTCAACCGACATGGAGCCACCCTCGAGGGTGACGACGACGTTGTTCACGCCGTCGATCTCGGAGACCTCTTCGGTGACGTGGTTGACGCAGTTGCCGCAGGTCATGCCGGTGACGGTGTACTTGGTGATCATGGTGTGTTCTCCTCGAACTACTTGACTAGGCGTTTGATCGCCTGCATGGCCTCTTCGATCTTCTCGTCGGACTCAGGGCCACCCTTGCGCGCGGCGTCGACGACGCAGTGCGACAGATGATCGTTGAGCAGGCCGAGCGAAACCGCCTTCAGCGCGCTGGTGATCGCGGACACTTGGGTGAGGATGTCGATGCAGTACTGATCTTCCTCAACCATGCGTGCAATGCCGCGCGCCTGGCCCTCAATCAACTTGAGGCGACGCAGGTAGGCGGACTTCTCCGGCGTATAGCCGTGAGCGTGGCACGACGGTGCGGTGGTGTCAGTGCTAGTAGTCATCTCGGTTTCCTCCCCAAGCTCTTGCTCTAGCATACCCCCCCGGGGTACCAGAATCAACTACTCCCATCTTCCCATGTGCCCCGCGCGCACGCTCAGCCGGGGTCGGCATGACCGGCCCAGGTGCACTTCTCCACACATAACCCACAACCCCTGTGGAAAAGTCGTGAGAAATCGTGACAATCAGGTGAACACCGCACAAACGATGACCCCATAGCACACCCGTCGGCGCTTCGCCAAGACCTCTGCCAAAAATGGCTGAAGTACCTAGTCAGAAGGATTTACCGGCCCCGACTGGTCGCGACCCGACGGGTCAGCAGTCCATTGACGCTTTGTCGACGCTCTCCAAAACCACCCGGTGTGGACAAATCCACTGGAGAAGTTCTCTAGTGAACTTTTATAACGATTTGATAACGCTGGGTTTACGCTCAGCGCACAGTTTCATCCACAGGCGAAACCAACTCTGCCTTGGAGTTGTCCACAGCCCGTCCACAACCGATCAACATGGTTGCCCACAGGCGTGGAGCATCGTCGAAAAAAATGTCAGTGGAGGTGGCCTACCCTGTGATTCCTTGGACCTTCAGGATCGTCGATTAAGGAGTGGGTGCGATGACGCAGGCTGCTGTTTACGACGAGCGCGATCTGGACCGCACTCCGCCGCAGGATCTGGCCGCTGAGCAGAGCGTGCTGGGCGCGATGATGATGTCGAAGGACGCCATCTCGGATGTGGTGGAGGTGCTCCGCGGCGTCGATTTCTACCGCCCCAACCACGAGACGATCTTCGACGCGATCATCAATCTCTACGGTCGCGGCGAGCCTGCAGACCCGATTACGGTTGCGGGCGAGCTCGGCAAGGGTGGGCAGCTGGCCAAGGTGGGCGGCGCCGTCTACCTGCACGATCTGCTGGCGAGTGTCTCCATCGCGGCCAACGCCCCGTATTACGCGGAGATCGTGCGCGACAAGGCGGTGCTGCGTCGCCTCGTCAACGCCTCCATCCGCATCGCCCAGCTGGGATACATGGGCCAGGGCGAAGTGGACAAGATCGTCGACGAAGCCCAGCAGACGCTGTTCGAGGTCACCGAGAAGAAGGCGTCCGAGGATTACAAGTCGCTGCGCGAGCTGATCGAGCCAACCTTCGACGAGATGGAGGCCATCGCCTCGTCCGGCGACGCGCTCTCCGGCGTCCCCACCGGCTTCGACGAGTTGGATCGGCTCACCAACGGGCTCCACCCCGGCCAGATGATCATCGTGGCGGCCCGCCCCGGCGTCGGCAAGTCAACCTTCGCGCTCGACGTGTGCCGCTCCGCCGCCATCCACCACAACATGACCGCTGCGTTCTTCTCGCTGGAAATGAGCCGCACTGAGATCGTGATGAAGATCCTGAGCGCCGAGGCCTCGGTCCCACTGGGCAAGATTCGCGGCGGCAAGATGGACGAGGCGGACTGGCAGCGCGTCACGGACAAGTCCGCGATCCTCGCGGAGAAGAACCTCTTCATCGACGACTCCCCCAACCTGACGATGATGGAGATCCGCGCCAAGGCACGTCGGCTCAAGCAGCGCCACGATCTTCAGATCCTGTGCATCGACTACATCCAGCTGATGAGTTCGGGCAAGAAGGTGGAATCGCGCCAGCTCGAGGTGTCCGAGTTCTCGCGCCAGATCAAGCTTCTGGCCAAGGAGCTGGAGATCCCCGTCATCGCGCTGTCGCAGCTCTCTCGAAACACAGAGCAGCGCAAGGACGGCATCCCGCAGCTGTCAGACCTTCGAGAGTCCGGCTCGCTCGAGCAGGACGCCGACATCGTCCTCATGCTGCACCGTCCCGAGATGTACTCGCAGAACCCCACTGACGAGGAGCGCGGACTCGCGGCCTTCCACATCCCGAAGCACCGTAACGGCGAGACGGGCAAGATCGACGCTCTATTCCAGGGCCACTACAGCCGCTTCACCAACGCCCCCATGTGATCCACCGCCCCAGCGAAAGGCACCCGATGACAGACCACACGCCCACTCTCCTGTTCGTCTGCGTCAAGAACGGCGGCAAGTCGCAGATGGCGGCCGCCCTCGCCCGGCACTTCGGGGGCGACGCCGTCGACGTGCACTCCGCGGGCACCCAGCCCGGCAGCAAGCTGAACCAAGAATCCGCAGACTCGGTCGCGGAATTGGGCGCCACCTTCGACGGCGAATACCCCAAGGGCTTGGATCCCGAGCTGCTGGCACGGGCGGATCGCGTCGTGGTCGTCGGCACTGAGGCCCAGGTGGAGCCCGTTGACGGCATGAAGGCCGCCGTCGAGGTGTGGGACACCGACGAGCCCAGCCTGCGCGGCATTGACGGCGAGGAGCGGATGCGGCTCATCCGCGACGAACTGAAGGAGCGCGTGCTCGCCATCCTGGCCGAGCTGGGCGTGGAGCCGGTATCGCGCTGAAGCGCTGGGACACCGTCGCCTCCCGCCCATCCGTCGACGGTGAGACCGCTGGCAGACTCGTCGGCGTGATCGACGATCTGTTCCCGCGGGTGAGCGCTTGGTACGCCGCGCACGAGCGCGACCTGCCGTGGCGTCGTGCGGACACCACCCCGTGGGGTGTTCTGGTCAGCGAAGTGATGTGTCAACAGACCCCGGCTGCGCGCGTCGCGCCCCTGTGGGAAGCGTGGATGGAGCGCTGGCCTGAGCCGTCCCATCTGGCCGAAGCCGCGACCGCGGACGTCCTCCGAGCCTGGGGCCGGTTGGGCTACCCCCGCCGAGCCCTGCGCCTGCAGGAGACGGCACGGGCGATCGCCGACGATCACGGAGGGCGGGTCCCCGACGACGAGGCCGCGCTCCTGGCGCTCCCAGGCATCGGTCGATACACCGCGGCGGCAGTGATGGCGTTCGCGTTCGGGCGTCGCTCCCTCGTGCTGGACACCAACATTCGTCGGGTCCTCGCCAGAGTCGACGGCGGCGTCGAATTCCCCCACCGCAGCGAGACCGCCGTGGAGCGGGCCCGTGCCTGGGAGTTCGTGCCCGACGGCGACTCCGACGCCGCGCTGTGGTCGGTGTCCGCGATGGAGCTGGGTGCGCTCGTCTGCACCGCCGCCAACCCGCGCTGCGAGGCCTGTCCGGTGATGGACCTGTGCGCGTGGGTCGCGGCGGGCAAGCCCGCGTGGGACGGCCCGGAACGCGTGGCCCAGCCGTGGGAGGGCACTGATCGGCAATGCCGGGGGCGGATCATGGCCGCGCTGCGCGGCACGGACGCCCCCGTCGCTCTGGCAGACGTGGTCTGGCCGGACCGGGTGCAACTGGAGGCCTGCGCGGCCACGCTGGTGGCCGACGGGCTCGCCGTCGACACCGGTCGCGGCCTGACGCTGCCGTAGCGCTGTCCGAGGAGGGCTACCCGAGGCCTCTGGGCAGGGCTGTAGCGTTGCGCCATGACCGACGACGCACCCGTGCACCCAGACCTGCAGCGCGCCCGCTACGCCAAGAACGGCGGCGACAGGTTCCTCGGCCTCTGGGTGAACCTGCTGGCTGATGCGCGCCAGCACGCCGACGCGCGGCGCACCATCGTTCGCTTCTTCAAGGATCGCGCCGTGGCGGCCGCACTGGGATCCGCCGGCGAGGACGCCGTCGTGGCTCACCTGCGAGACGCAGCCCGGCTGTACTTCGCCACCTCGTTGACCGACCCGCAGTACACGAGCACGCTGCTCGGGCTGAAGCGTTTGCCGATCGAGGAGGTCCATGGGAAGGCGGCGATCGAGGTGGTGGACACCCTGATGGCTCTGGAGGCGAGCAAGGCCATAGACGGCCCAGCGGCGAGGCTGCCCCAGGCGCTGGTGTCGGGCTTCGTGGAGGCCTTGGGCCCCGACGGCGTGGCTCCCCTCCGCGGTGCCCTCGCCAAGAAGCCCCGCCTGCAGAGCTTCGACATCGCCCTCTAGATCCCATCCACGGCCCTCAGAGGACGCCGTTTGTGCGATCAACTTGAGGCTTTCAGCGGCGTCACGCCCCAAGATCCATATGGCTATAGTTCGCATGGGTAAGAAAGCCGCACGAGCGGGCGATCTGGCAAGGGGAAAGATCAATGCCGAAGAAAATCATGGTCATCTATGGCACGCGCCCAGAGGCGGTCAAGGTTGCGCCGTTGATCAAAGCACTGGAAGTCTCAGACGTTCTGAAGCCGTTCGTCGTCAGCACCGGCCAGCACCGAGAGATGATGGATCAGGTCAACTCGTGGTTCGGTATCACGCCGGATCTTGATCTCAAGGTCTTCAAGTCTGGGGCAACCTTGAACCAGCTGGCCTCCCGCATCCTCGAGAAGCTCGATCCCGTGCTCGAGGCAGAGCAGCCCGCCGCCGTCGTGGTTCAGGGCGACACGACGACGGTCGCCGTCGCTGCCATCGCGTGCTTCTACCGACTCATCCCCGTGATCCACTTGGAGGCGGGTCTCCGCTCCGGCGACATCCACTCGCCCTTCCCGGAGGAGGCCAACCGGCGCATCGCGGGACAGGTGACGTCGCTCCACCTCGCGCCCACCTCTGCCTCGCGCGACAACCTCCTGCGTGAGGGCATCGATCCTCAGAAGGTGGTCGTATCGGGCAACACGGTCATCGACGCGCTCAACTGGACGGCATCGCACGAGGTCGCCTTCAGCGACAAGCGCCTCCGCCAGGAGCACGAGGCCGGCCGCAAGATGATCCTGCTCACCACCCACCGTCGAGAGAACTGGGGAGAACCGATGCGACGCATCGGCGAAGCCGCAGCCGAGATCGCACGCAAGTACCCCGAGTGGTTGATCGTGTTCCCCGCTCACAAGAATCCGCTGGTTCTGGAGAACGTCGGCCCCGCCGTCGAGGGCCTCGAGAACGTGGTGGTGTGCGAACCGATGGAGTACCAAGAGTTCGTGCACGCGCAGAAGTGGGCCTCCATCGTCCTCACCGACAGCGGGGGCGTTCAGGAAGAGGCGCCCAGCTTCGGCAAGCCCGTCCTCGTCCTGCGTGAGAACACGGAGCGCCCCGAGGCCGTGCATGCCGGCACCGTCAAGCTCATCGGCACCGAAACCGCGCGCATCGTCGAAGAGGTCAGCCTCTTGATCGATGACGAGTCCGCCTACACCGCCATGTCCCGGGCCGTGAACCCGTACGGCGATGGCCGTGCGTCCGAACGAAGCGTCGCAGCGATCGCCGAACTCCTCGGCGTCGGCCAGCGCATGGCGGATTTCGACGCCTCGTAATCACGTCCGTCGAGCAGCCTAAGCTCGGGGCCATGATCAAGGCCGTCGTCTTCGACCTCGGCGAGGTGCTCTCCTCGCCTCCCTCACTCATGCCCACGCTGGCCCAGCGAATCGGGGTCAGCGAGGCTGAGCTGAACCAGCACTACTGGAACGGCCGGCAGGCCTACGACGGCGGCTCCAGCGATGCCGACTACTGGTTACCACTGCTCGGCGCTCTCGGGATCGACGGCGACGATGCGCTGGCCGTGGAACTCGGCACGCTCGACTCCTCGATCTGGGTTGGCATCAGAGCATCGGCAGAGGCGCTCCTGATGGACTGCCAGCGGGCGGGCCACATCGTCGCCGTCCTCTCAAACGCCCCGCGTGTGATGTTCGACGCGGTAGAGGGCGCACCCTGGCGACGTTACGTTGATCATCTGTTCGTCTCCGGCGTCCTTGGGCATGTGAAGCCGGAGCCCGAGATTTACCACCTCGTCACCGGCGAACTGGGCCCTGAGCCCAGCGAGATCGCCTTCATCGACGACAAGCCCGCCAACGTCCAAGCCGCCGTCGACGCCGGTTGGGCCGGCCATGTCTGGGTGGACGACGCCGACACCCGCGTCTGGCTCCAGCAGATCGGCGCCCTGAGCTAGAGCCCAGCACCACCGGCGCCCGCCGCGACCACGTCGTCGTACTCCGCCTCCTCTTCACCGGTCGTTAACCGATCCGTCCCTCACCCTTCACCTGGGGCTGTTTGGATCGCGTCGATACCCCTGACTAGGAGCACATATGCGCAAGACCGCCCTCGCGCTGGCGCTCGTAGAGGGCTGGCAGCCGGAATGTTCCCGCTGATCGCCCAGGCCGACGTCCCCGCCATCGTCGTCAATGAAGTCGAATCCAACGGTGGATCCGAACGCCGCCGGCCCCGGCGTCGTCGCCGCGCAGGAGTGGGACCTCACGTCGTCGCTACCGCAGGTGACCGCCAACGCCAGCCAAGCCGCGACCAGGACTGCCCAGCACCGGCCGCTGACCGCGCCTCGCGCGCCAACCGAACTGCCCGGGACCCTCAGCGGGCCCGGGCAGTTCGCGTCGATCTGGGATTCGGTGCGCTCGATTCGCGACACGCCGCGAATCGTGGCTGAGAGACCCCGTCGAGCGGCCTTTTTCCCGACGGTTAGGCCAAGAACGGTCCGACGGCGTCCTTCGGCCGACCGATGATCGCGCGGTCACCTCGGATCAGCACTGGCCGCTGCGCCAGTTCCGGCCGCTCAGCCAACACTGCCGCCACCTGCTCCGCCGTCGCGACGTCGTCGTCACTGAGGCCGGACCGCTGGAAGCTGGGGTCGCGCCGCACGAGGGCGGTGGGGTCGCCGTCGAGCTTGCGGATCACGTCCAACCACTCGCTCTCGGTCAGCGGCGACTTCAGGTAGTTGACGACATCGGCTTCAAGCCCCGAGCCTTCGACGGCGTCGAGCGCGGCCCGCGACGTGGAGCAACGCGGGTTGTGCAGAATCGTGATCTCACTCATGCACCCAACCTACCGATCAGCCACCCGCGGGCGCGCCCGAGAGTAACGTGATCTGCACCCAAGAACGAGGAGCAGGAATGCGCATCGGTGTGCCAGTCGAGATCAAGAGCGGGGAGAACCGGGTGGCGCTGACTCCCGCGGGCGTCCTGGAGTTGACGCGCCGGGGCCACGAGGTCGCCGTCGAACACGACGCCGGGCTGGGTTCGAGCTTCACCGATGAGCAGTACGTCGACGCCGGCGCCACCATCGTCGATAACCCGGATACCCTCTGGGCCGACGCGGAGCTGGTCCTCAAGGTGAAGGAACCGATAGCCGAGGAGTACCCGCGGCTGCGCGATGACCTCGCCCTTTTCACTTACCTGCATCTCGCCGCCGACGAGCCGCTGGTGGACGCCCTGCTCGACGCCGGAACCACGGGCATCGCGTACGAGACGGTTCAGCTGCCGTCGGGCCAGCTGCCGCTGCTCTACCCGATGAGCGAGGTGGCAGGCTGCATGGCGCCGCAGGTGGGCGCGGGTCAGCTGCTGAAGCACCGCGGCGGTCGCGGCATCCTGCTGGGCGGCATCGCCGGCATCGCGAAGGCCAAGGTGGTCATCATCGGCGCGGGCGTGGCGGGGCAGAACGCCGCCAACATGGCGCTGGGGTTGGGCGCCGACGTGACCCTGCTCGACACCGACCTCGACAAGCTTCGCCAAGCCTTCTGGCGCTACGACGACCGCGTCCACCAGCTGGCCTCATCGGCCACGACGATCGCGGAACAGGTGGCCCAAGCCGATCTCGTCATCGGCACCGTCCTCATCCCCGGAGCCCGGGCCCCGAAGCTGGTGACCGACGACATGGTCGCGGAGATGCGGCACGGTTCGGTCCTCGTCGACGTCGCCATCGACCAGGGCGGTTGCTTCGAGAACAGCCGTCCCACCACGCACGACGACCCGACGTTCCCCGTCCACAACTCGCTCTACTACTGCGTCGCCAACATGCCGGCGGCCGTGCCGAACACGTCGACGCGCGCGCTGACCAACTCGACGCTGCCTTACATCCTCTCGATCGCCGAGCACGGGTGGCAGGCCGCCATGCAGCGCGACGCCGCCCTCGCGTTGGGGCTGAATACGCACGCGGGCAAGATCATGTCGCGACCGGTGGCGGAGGCCTTCAACCGCGACTGGGAGGCCTTGGCCTGAGCTGAGCTAGGCGACCGGCTCCGGGTCTGGCGTGATCCGGCGCTTGAGCCAGCGCCAACCCCGTCGAATCTTCGTCGCCAAACTCACGGCCAACCAGATGCTGGCGATCAGGAGGATCGCGGCCAGGATCGCGGCGGGAACCGGGAACAGCGCGGCCATCGTCGTCACGCCAACCACGCCGACGTCGCCCGCGACCGAGGCGCCCAGGTTGGTCACCGGCTCGGGCGAGGTGTTGACGGCCAGCCTGATGCCCGCCTTCGACAGGTGTGACAGGAGCGCCGTCACGCCGCCGACGGCGGCCAGAGCGATGGTGAGCAGGTCGCCGTTCGCGCCGGCGATGAGGGCGCCGATGACCGCGCCGGCGATGGGCCGGATGACGGTGGACGGGACGTCCCAGATGGAGTCGATCACGGGCACCTTGTCGGCGACGAACTCAACCAGTGCCAGCACGCCCATGACGATCAGCACGTCGGTGCGCTGGAATCCTTCGGGCACGCCGCCGGTCCCGGCGAACCGGCCGAGCAGGCCGAGGATCAGCACGGTGGCGTAGGCGTTGATGCCGGAGGCCCAGCCGGAGGCAAACGTCATGGGGAGTAGTTCCATGGGCAACATTATGGGCGCTGGCACCGGATTTCGCTCTCGAGTGCCTCCCGGGTTCTCCTCTGAGGCCGCCCTGAGGGGCTGGGCTGAGCGCCTCGCCGAAACATCTCGCACGAACCTGGCCCGACAAGCGACAATGGGCGCATGCCAACTGCAGCCGTCGTGTTCAACCCCACCAAGATCGACCGCGAGGAACTCGCCAAGGTCGTCGATCCTGCCGCCAGAAGGGCCGGGTGGGACGAGTCGGTGTGGCTGGAGACCGCCGAGGACGACCCGGGCACCGGCATGGCGAAGGAAGCCATCGAGCGCGGCTGCGACGTGGTGCTGGCCGTCGGTGGCGACGGCACCATCCGCGCGGTCGCCGAGGGGCTGCGCGGCTCCGACGTGCCGATGGGGCTCTGCCCGCAGGGCACTGGCAATCTCCTCGCGAGGAACTTGGAGCTGACGCTCGACAATCTTGAGGAGTCGGTGGACGCGGCCTTCCGCGGGGTTGCGCGCCCCGTCGATCTGGCCGTGGCGGAACTCCGCCGCCCCGACGGCGCCGTCGACGAGGCCGCGTTCGTCGTCATGGCCGGGGTGGGGCTGGACGCGCAGATCATGTCCAGCACTGACGAGGATCTGAAGAAGAAGGTCGGCATGTTGGCCTACGTGAAGGCCGGCCTCGAGGCGCTACAGAACAACCGCCGGATGCGGCTGTGGTACAAACTCGACGACGACGCCCCGCAGCCCGCGCGCCTGCACACGGTAC
>DYZF01000292.1 GCA_020741375.1 Tessaracoccus flavescens | reverse complement strand
AGTTGGTTCCGTCGCAGTCGGCGTCGGTTCCATAGTCGGCGTGGGGGAGGGGGTGTTCGTAGGCGAGGCCTCTGGGGACGGTGAACCTGTGGGGTCCTCCGCCTGGTCGATGGGGGTCGTGAGGTAGTCGGGTGCCTCCACTAGGTCGCCTGCCACCTCTGCGGTCATCAGGTAGTCGACCGCCTCATGAGTGGAGTTTTCCTCCGTGCTCCAGTACACGAAGAAGAGGGCGTCACCGGCCGGGTTTGCTCCTCGTGGACTGGCACTCCACATGGGACGCGTCTCGGCGTTGGCCTTGCCCGCCCATCGTGCAAAGAGCCCATTGGCCTGGGCCTCGGATTCGCCACTTGGGTGGACTGCTTTGATGCGCAGGAAGCCGCCTGAGCCGCCGTCCCGTCGCTCGCGCCTCTCGATAGTGGCGCGAGCGGCTTGGCCCCAACCCGTCGGCACTCGAAAGACCTGCACTTCGTTCGGGAGAATGCTCGCGGTGATCGTCTTTCCTGGGGTCAGCAGGGTGGCGTTCGCCACGCTCGAGCCTGGCTCAACGGGTGTCGGCGAGGTGGCGGGAACCTTCTCGCCCACGAACGTCACGATGGGTTCGGTCGATGAGTAGGTGGGATCCACCTGCGGAAGCTCCCTCACCCACAGCTGGACGGGCAGGTCAGCGGGTGCCTTGGAGTTGTTCCTGGACACCTTGATCCATAGCTCGCGCTCATCTGCGCAGTGCTTGGAATCGTCGTCCGTGAACGTGCCTACCGCACCGATGACCAAGCTCTTTGTGACATTGACGCTGCTTCCGGCTGTGCCGCACGAGCGGCCATCCCTGTTCACGATCTCGACTGTGAGCGCGTCGTGGTGGCTGCGGGAGAGGAATCCCAGCGCGGCGGCCTGGAGGCTCGAGTTCTTCATGGTGCGCTCGACGCGATAGAAGTGTGTCTCGTTGCCCGAAGCCCCCGGGCCGAGGGTGTCGCGCCACACGCCTGCGGTGATTCGAGGGGCGTCGCCCTCATAAGTGCTGCCATTGATGGGGGTTCCGTCGAACTCGAAGGGACGAACGGCCCGCTGGGTGCTCTGGTCCAGCGCCGCGATCAGTTCGTCGGCGCTATTGGCATCGACGTATTCACCACCGCCGTTCTCAGCGATACACGTGAGCTGCGTGCGGGTTGATGCGTCCACATTGAGCCCGACGACGTCGATGGTGAGTCCGATGCCCTTGGCCGCGATCTCTGCCGCCACCTCGCATGGGTCGGGATCACAGGTGGATTCTCCGTCGGAGACCAAAATGATGTGTCGCTTGCCTTCGGGGCCCAGATCGGCCGCAGCCTGGCGAAGGGCCTCGGGGATGGGCGTCCAACCGGACGGCTCATAGGCGCTGATCGCGGAGAGGAGCTCTGCGCGGTTGTCAGTGCCGATACCAACCACGCGCTGGGTGTCTTGGCAGGCGGCTGCCGGCATCGGGTCGCCGTCCACCTCGGCGCCGAACACTCGCATGCCGACGCTGGCCTCCGCGGGCAGCTTCTCCACGACGGAGGTGAGGGCTCGTTGAGCGGAAGCGATCCTAGTGGTGCCCGACCCGTCGGGGTCGCGCATCGAACCAGACGCGTCTAGGACCAGCATCAGGGAGCCTGTGTCGTCAGGTTCGGCATGGGCCAGGGGCGCTGTCAGGGTGGTACCTGCCGTGAGTGCTGCCGCTGCCAACATGGCGGCGAACCGGCTGTTGGGGTTCATCGTCAATCCTTCGATCGAGAACGTTTGCTAATGCAATGTTTGCATATGTAAAGGCTCGGGAGCAAGGGGCTTCGCAGGATTCTGCCATGATGAGGCTCATGGGACAGGTGTTCGCAGGCCGCTACGAGCTCGTGGATCTCGTCGGCGCCGGCGCGCACGGAAGCGTGTGGCGAGTGTGGGATCGACGCGAGCGCCGCTACGTCGCCGGCAAGGTGTTGTCGCAGGCTGACTCCGTCGCCATCGTGCGATTCATCCGCGAGCAGGGCCTCCGGTTCGAGCACCAACACATCGTTGCTCCGCTCGGCTGGGTGGGGGAGGACGACAGGGTCATGTTCACCATGCCCTTGGTTCGCGGCGGATCACTCAGCACCCTGTTGTCCGATTACGGAGCGTTGCCCGAGCGTTGGGTTCTGCTGATCGCGGACCAGCTGTTGTCGGCACTTGAGGTAGTGCACGCGGCCGGCGTTGTGCACCGTGACGTCAAACCCCACAACATCCTGCTCAGCCCCGGGAATCAGCCGCATGTCTGGCTCTCCGATTTCGGTACCGCCGTCACCGTCGACGAAGATGTGCCACGGCTGACCCGCCTGCATCACGTCGTCGGGACGCCCGGCTACCTGTCGCCCGAAGCGGCGGTGGGTGCAGACCCGGACCCGCTTCAGGATCTGTATGCGGCCGGAGTCGTGTTGTGGCAGGCGGTCACGGGGGAGCGTCCGCCGCGGGATGGTGCGCCGGTCGTGTCGGCTGCGTTGGCCGTGACGGCACTCGGCGGGTTCATCGTCGGACTCCTGGCACCGGCGGGCTCGCGCACCGAGTCGGCCGCTGAGGCCCGCCGTCAGCTACGCCGGATTCCCTTGCCGTCAGAGCAGCCTGATGAACCCATCGAGGTCTTCGATCAGGTGCCCGCGTTGCCCGACGGGTGGGGCACGCCTGACGTGACGCCGAGCGCGTTCGCGGCTCGGGTGGATGTGCCCACCGTCGTCGGGCCCGCACCCGAGGTCGGGCAGTCAGCGCCGCTGGCCGAGCGCAGTGCGAGGCGGTTGTGGCCTCTCGTGCTCTCAGGGATGGTGTCTGCGATCGGGTTGCTGCTATTGGTGGCGGCCGCCGTCGTCTGGTTCAGCTGATTCGCTATCGCAAAGCGAGGGGTATTCTGGCGTCATGACGGACGTCGCACGGGTGCGGGAGCAGCAGAGGCAGCTCTACGGCGCGCCTCTCAACGAACTGCTGCAGCGGTGCGCGGGGGTGCTGCAGGTGAACCAAGGCCAGATGGCGAGACTCTTGGGCGTGTCGGCTCCCATGCTGTCCCAGCTGATCAACGGCCACCGCATCAAACTGGCCAACCCGGCAGCGGGTGTTCGACTGGTCGCCCTCGTCCAGGCGGTCGAGGCCGTCTCCGCAGGCGAGCTCTCGGTCGGCCAAGCCATGGAATCAGTGGCAGAAGCTGACTCGGCCACCACCTTCACCGCCACCGGCCAAACCGCACAGCGCCGCTCGCTGGCTGCCGACATCCAAGCGGTCTTCAGGGCGGTGGCTTCCGGCGAAGAGTGCGCAGCAGCTGCCCGACTGCTGGACGCCGATCATCCGGAGGTTGCGGAGTTGATCGCTGTGTTCGGGGTCGGTGACGAGGGCCAGGCCGAAGCGTGGGTGGAGCGAAGGCGGCGCGGCTGACCAACTGCTCGCTCGTGGCTACTCGTCGTCTGTCGTTCTGGGTCGCCCTCGACGCGGCAGTGGGCCGGCACCCTTGGGTGTCCGGCCCGCTTGCTTGAGGGCATCGCGGATGATGACCTCAAGTTGGGCGTTGACGCTGCGCAACTCGTCCGCCGCCCACTTCTGCAGCGCAGCGTGGACGGCGGGATCGAGGCGCACCAGCACCTGTTTGCGTTCTGCCATGGGTGCTGAGGATCAGGTGTAGAGCGATCCGGTGTTGACGACCGGGGTGG
Organism: Tessaracoccus flavescens; assembly: GCA_020741375.1. Classification (GTDB taxonomy): domain Bacteria; phylum Actinomycetota; class Actinomycetes; order Propionibacteriales; family Propionibacteriaceae; genus Arachnia; species Arachnia flavescens_A. Next base: position 7,824 of record DYZF01000292.1, on the reverse strand, counting down.
TGCCGCGCTCGGAGCACAGGACGACGAGCAGGTTCGACACCATGGCCGCCTTGCGCTCGTCGTCGAGTTCGACGATGTCCTGCGCCTCAAGCTGCTTGAGGGCGCTGTCCACCATGCCAACCGCACCATCGACGATCTTCTCGCGAGCCGCGATGATGGCGGACGCCTGCTGGCGCTGCAGCATCGCCTGGGCGATCTCGGGGGCGTAGGCCAGCGCCGAGATGCGCACCTCCACCACTTCCAGGCCCGCGAGTGCGATCCGCGCCGCGACCTCGGCCGCCAGTTCCGCGGAGATGATGTCGGTGTCGCCGCGGAGCGTGACCTCGGTGGCGTCGTTGTCGTACGGGTGAGTCATCGCCACGTGGCGCAGTGCGGATTCGGCCTGCACCGCCACGAACTCCTCGTAGTGCTCGACGGCGAACGTTGCGCGAGCAGTGTCGGCCACCTGCCACACCACGATGGCGGCGATGTTGATCGGATTGCCGTCGGCGTCGTTGACCTTGAGCTCATTGGTCTCGAAGTTGTGGACGCGCACCGACACGTTGCGGCGAGTAGTCAGTGGTAGCAGCATGCGCAGGCCGGGCTTGCGGACGGTGCCGACGTACCGGCCGAAGAACTGCACCACCTTGGTGTGGCCGGGTGCAACGACCGTCAGGGCCGACATCAGGAGGCTGGCGACAACAACGGCCAGCGCTCCGAGAACGAGCCGGATCACGCCGCCGTCGCCGGCCTCGGCGGCGATGCCGCCGGTCACGATGGCCCAGACGCCGACGCCCATGAGTGCGATGGTGGCGGCCAGGCCCGCGAAGCCGTCGATCGACCACGCTCGACGCTCAGAGATGTCGACGCGCGTGCCGTGGTGGCCCACGGGGCGGCCTGCGGCGGCGCCGCCGACCGACTCGTCGGTGGTCTGGTCATGCAGTTGATCGGTCATCGGAATCCTCCCAATAGTGATATTAAAATGCTATCACTTAAAGGAGCGGTGGCGGAAGACGTTTCGGCCGGAAGCGGGTGGCCTCGGTATTCTGGGTCACTGTTCGTAACTGCGAAGGGCAAAGTTAGTGTTCGACACTCTGCAAGACCGGCTCTCCACCGTCTTCAAGGGACTCCGCTCCAAGGGTCGCCTCACCGAGGCCGACATCGATGCGACGATGCGTGAGATCCGCATCGCGCTGCTGGAGGCGGACGTCAACCTTGGCGTCGTCAAGGAGTTCGTCTCCGCCGTCAAGGCGCGTGCCCTCGATGCCGAGCTGAGCAAGGCGCTGAACCCGTCGCAGCAGGTGATCAAGTTCGTCAACGAGGAGCTCATCAGCATCCTCGGTGGGGAAGCGCGCCCGATCCGGTTCGCGAAGCGCCCCCCGACGGTGATCATGCTCGCCGGCCTCCAGGGTGCGGGTAAGACGACGCTCGCCGGCAAGCTCGCCACGTGGCTGAAGTCGGAGAAGCACACCCCGCTGCTCGTGGCCGCAGACCTCCAGCGCCCCAACGCCGTCAACCAGCTCCAGATCGTCGGCGAGCGCGCTGGCGCCCACGTCTTCGCGCCCGAGCCCGGCAACGGCGTCGGTGATCCGGTGGAGGTGGCTCGGCGCGCCATCGCGCACGCAGAGGCCAAGCTGTACGACGTCGTGATCGTCGATACCGCCGGTCGTTTGGGCGTCGATCAAGAGCTCATGCAGCAGGCCGCCAACATCAAGGCGGCGGTCAACCCCGACGAGACTCTGTTCGTCGTCGACGCCATGATCGGCCAGGACGCCGTCAACACCGCCAAGGCCTTCGATGAGGGCGTCGGCGTCGACGGTGTCGTCCTCACCAAGCTCGACGGCGACGCCCGCGGTGGCGCCGCCCTGTCGATCGCCCGGGTGCTCGGCAAGCCGATCATGTTTGCGTCGAACGGTGAGGGTCTCGCCGATTTCGACATGTTCCACCCGGACCGGATGGCCTCGCGCATCCTCGGCATGGGCGACATGCTCACCCTCATCGAGCAGGCGGAGAAGACCTTCGACGCCGAGGAATCGCGCCGTGCGGCCGAGAAGCTCATGGGCAAGAACCAGTTCGGCCTCCAAGACTTCCTGTCCCAGATGCAGCAGCTGCGCAAGATGGGCCCCATGTCGAAGATCCTCGGCATGCTGCCCGGTGCCGGCCAGTTCAAGCAGGCCATCAACGAGATCGATGAGCGAGAGATCGACCGCATCGAGGCCATTATCTTCTCGATGACGCCGAAGGAGCGTGACGACGTCTCGATCCTCAACGGTTCGCGCCGCGCCCGCATCGCCAAGGGCGCAGGCGTTCAGGTGTCCGAGGTAAACAAGCTCGTCAACCGATTCGTCGAGGCTCGCAAGATGATGGAGTCGATGGCAGGCGGAATGGGCGGCATGGGTGGCATGCCCGGAATGCCTGGGATGCCCGGCATGGGCGGGGGCCGCAAGCAGAAGCGCCAGAAGGGCAAGAAGGGACGCCCGGCTCCGCAGCCGCGCCCCGCCGCTCCTCAGCAGCCTGCCGCACCGGCCGCACCCCAGACCCTCGACGACTTCCAGTTGCCGCCCGAACTGCAGAAGATGTTCAACGAGAACAAGCCGAAGTTCTAGCCGTCGGTAGGGTGGTCGCCATGACCGCCCTCCACCTCCACGGCACTTTCCTTCCCGACGAGGAGCCCCGCGATTTCTGGATCGCCGACGGCGTCCTCACCGACCGGCCGGTTGCCGGCGCGCAGACGATCGCCCGTGATGCGTGGGTGATTCCGGGGCTCGTGGACGCCCACTCCCACGTCGGGCTGGGTGTTGAAGGCGATGTCGGTGCCGAGCGGGCACGCGCTCATGCCGTCGCAGACCTATCCGGCGGCACCATGCTGATCCGCGACAACGGCTCGCAGCACGATTCGCGGTGGATGCAGAGCGAGGACGATCTGCCTCGCCTGCTTCGCTCCGGCCGACACATCGCCCGCCCCAAGCGCTACATCCGCAACCTCGGTGTTGAGGTGGAGCCGGAGCGCCTCGTGGAGCAGGTCCGCCATGAGGCCCGCTCCGGCGATGGATGGATCAAGCTGGTGGGCGACTGGATCGACCGCTCCGTCGGAGACCTAGCACCGCTGTGGCCGGCGGACGTCGCTGCGGAGGCGATCGCTGCCGCGCACGACGAGGGCGCCCGGGTGACTGCGCACTGCTTCGGCGAGCAGGCGGTGGCCGAACTGGTGGCGGCCGGCATCGACTGCATCGAACACGGCACCGGCCTCACCGCTGACGTCATCGACCAGATGGTGGCCAACGGCACGGCTCTGGTGCCGACGATGATCAACCTGGACCTGTTCCCGTTCTACGCCGAGCCTGCACAGGAGAAGTTCCCCACCTACTACGCGCACATGATGGACCTGCACGCCCGACGTCGGGAGACGATCTGTTCCGCCATCGAGGCGGGGGTCGCGGTATACACAGGGACCGACGCCGGCACCGTCATCGAGCATGGGCGCATCAAGGATGAGATCGACGCCATCGCTGAGGTTGCCGGCGCCGATTACACGGTCGCCGCCGCCAGTTGGGGCGCGCGTGAGTGGTTGGGGGCCGAAGGCCTCGTGGCCGGCGCCAGCGCAGACCTCATCGTGCTCGACGCCGACCCCAGGCGGGATCTGACCTCACTGCGGCGTCCGGTGGCCATGGTGCTTCGTGGCCAGCTCGTGGGCTGATCAGGACCCCGGATACTCTGGCTCACCAAGGAGGCCCTCATGACCGACCAGCCCACCAACAACTTCCCGCCCCCGGCAGCCGGCGACCGCGCCGCGGATCCAGGGCAGGCCAGGCCCGCCGCGCCCCAAGCGCCACAGCCGAGCTACGGCCCGCCGCGCAAGCAGCCGAGCGCCTTCGCGAGGGGCTTCGGGCTGGGCAGCGGCTTCGCCATCGGTGCGTCGTTGGCCGGCGCCATCGCGGCCATCGTCTTCACGCTGATCCTGATGCTCGTGGGCGCCGGCGCGCTCCTGTCTGGTGCGGGAGCCACCACGACGACGCAACTGGCGCCGCTCTGGGGCAGCGGCTCCGCCAAGGTGCGGGCCATTCCGATCAGCGGCGCGATTCTCTCCGATGTGTCTGATGGCAGCCTCCTCACCGGGGGCACGTACGGCAACGAGATCGCCGCACAGATCGACAACCTCGCCGATGATGAGGCCGAAGCGCTGGTCCTGCTCGTCAACACCCCCGGCGGCAGCATCGGCGGCTCGAAAGCCATCAGCGACGCCGTCGAGCGGTACCAAGAGCGCACCGGAAAGATGGCCTTCGTCCACGTCACGAGCATGTCCGCCTCTGGCGGCGTGTATGCCACTGCGAGTGCCGACGAGATCATCGCGGACCACGGCGCTTTGGTGGGGTCCATCGGCGTGATCTTCGGCCCCTTCATGCAGTACGACGGCGTCGTCGCCACCAGCGGCAACATCCTCGAGTCCGGCGTCACGACCACCGGCGGTATCACCAGTGAGTACCTCTCCGCAGGCACCGGCAAGGACTTCGGCAACCCGTACCGTCCGATCACCGCCGAGGAGCGCACGCACTACCAAACCGGCCTGGCCAACGAGTACGACAACTTCGTCAACCACGTCGCTGACCACCGCGGCATTCCCGCCGCGACGATCAAGAATGAGTTGGGCGCACACCTCTTCGACACCAAGCGGGCCGAAGAAGTGGGGCTGACCGATGGCACTATGAGCCGGGAGGATTTCTACTTCCACGTGGCCGAGACCGTCGGCATCGATCCGGCCGACATGACAGTCGAGGCCGTTCGTGCGCCGTCGGCATGGGAGGCACTTCTGGGCGCGGAGCGGGCCGATGGCACAGCGCCGAAGGCGGATCAGGGCGACGGCATCGTCCCCGGCGTCAGCGCCGCGTTCTGCGAGGCCCGTCAGCCCTTGGCCTTCGCCGGGGATCTCGCCTCCGTCTGCGGCTAGGCGGTGGGGCTCAGCCCCACCCCAGCTCGTGCAGGGCTTCTTCCTCGATACCGTGGTAGTGGCCCAGTTCGTGGATCAAGGTGATCGAGATCTCCTCGTAGAGCTCGTCCTCGGACGTGCACATCCGGGTGAGGGGGCCGCTGAACAGCACGATCCGATCGGGTAGCTGGCCGTAGCCGTACTCGTCACGCTCGGTCAGGGCGGTGCCCTCGTACCAACCCAACGAATCCGAGCCATCGTCAGGTTCGTCCTCGATGACGAAGATCAGGTTGTCGAGCCCATCGGTGAGTTGGTCGGGGAGAGCGGCCAAGGCTTCCTCGACCAAGGCCCCGAAGTCGTCGTCACTGATCTGCACGCCCCCATCGTAGGTGGGGTGGCGCGAGCGGCTTCCACTGCCGTGTCGTTTGGGGAGCAGCGGCCCCATCTGGCACAATGTCCGATGCACCTCTTTCGTGCGTGCCCTCTCACGCGCCCGAATGAGTCCATAGGTTTGCATCCTGCGTGCCCCACACGTGAGATCGCGTCCAGAAAAGTTTGTCTGTACCCAGGCTCTTAACTCAGGAGAAACCACAACAGTGGCAACCAAGATTCGTCTCAAGCGTCTCGGCAAGATTCGCTCGCCCCACTACCGCATCATCGTCATCGACTCCCGCGCCAAGCGCGACGGTCAGGCCATCGAAGAGATCGGCCTGTACCACCCGAAGAACGATCCGTCGGTGATCCGAGTCAACTCTGAGCGCGCTCAGTACTGGCTCTCCGTTGGCGCCCAGCCCACCGAGGCCGTCGTCGCCATCCTCAAGCGCACTGGCGACTGGCAGCAGTTCACCGGCGACAAGACGCCGTCGGGTGTTGACCCGCAGCCCGAGCCGCGCGATCGCGAAGCCGCGTTCGCCGCTGCGCTGGCTGAGGACGGCGACGCCACCGCTCCCGCCATCTCCAAGGCCAAGAAGAAGGCTGAAGAGGCTGCCGCTGCCAAGGCTGCTGAAGAGGCTACCGCCGCCGAGGCTCCCGCCGAAGAGGCCGCCGCTGAGGAAGCCCTCGCCGACGAGGCTCCGGCTGAGGAAGCTGCCGACGCCGAGGCTCCTGCGGAAGAGGCCTGATGCTCGCCGAGGCCCTTGAGCACCTCGTCGCTGGGATCGTGTCGAACCCCGACGATGTGACCGTCAAGGACAAGGACCTGCGCCGCGGGCGTCTGTTGGAGGTTCGCGTGAACCCCGAGGACGTCGGCAAGGTGATCGGCCGCCAGGGCCGCACCGCGCAGGCACTGCGCACGGTGATCGGAGCGCTGGCCGGCAAGGAAAGCGTCCGCGTCGATTTCGTCGACGTCGACCGTCCCGGACGCCGCTGAAACCACTGGGTAAGCCCCGGACGTGCACCGTCCGGGGCTTTCTCGTCGCTGGAACCTGTCAATAGTTGGAAGGACTGAGGTGTCGAAGCTTGTCGAGGTGACGATCGGAAAAGTGGGCCGCGCGCACGGCATCAAGGGAGATGTCTTCATCGACGTGCGCACCGACGAGCCGGCGCGTCGATTCGTGCGCGGCGGCACCGTCCTGCTCGGCGAGGGCCGCAAGCCGGTTGAACTGGCCGACGTGAAATGGAACCGCGGCAAGCTCATCGCGTCCTTTGTCGGATACCCGGATCGCACCGCGGTCGAGACAGTGACGGGGGAGCTGCTGCGCGCCCGCGTGCCGGAGGATGAGCGGCCGAGCGAACCGGACGAGTTCTTCGACCGCCAACTCGTGGGGCTGACCGTGCTGTCGGCCGACGGCGCCGCCGTCGGCACCGTGCGTGAGGTGCTCCACCTTCCCGCTCAGGATTTGCTCCAAGTGGACGCTGATGGAGAGGAACGACTGATTCCCTTCGTGAGCGCACTGGTGCCCGTCGTCGACCTCGAGGCCGGGCACGTGCAGCTCGCCGATGTCGCCGGTTTGTTGGAGGACATCGAATGAGGCTCGACGTCGTCACGATCTTCCCCGACTACATGGCCCCACTCCACCTGAGCTTGGTGGGCAAGGCCATCGCCAACGGCATCGTCGATCTCGAGGTGCACGACCTGCGCACCTGGACGCATGACCGCCACCACACCACCGACGACACGCCCTACGGCGGAGGCGCCGGCATGGTGATGAAGCCCGAGCCGTGGGGCGAGGCGTTCGACGCCCTCGAGGCGGAATCGCCGCTGCCGATGACGATCGTCGTGCCGACGCCGGCCGGCCAGCCATTCACGCAGGCGCTGGCCTACGAACTGGCCGAGAAGCAGCGGCTGGTGTTCGCATGCGGTCGGTACGAGGGCATCGATCAGCGGGTCTTGGACTATGCCGCCGACACGTATGAGGTGGTCGAAGTCAGCCTGGGCGACTACGTGCTCAACGGGGGAGAGGTGGCCGTCCTGGCCATCACCGAAGCCGTCGTCCGACTGCTGCCGGGCGTGATCGGCAACCCGGCGTCCTTGGATGAGGAATCTCACTCTCCGGGACACCAGTTGCTGGAGTATCCCAACTACACGAAGCCGCCGGTGTGGCGAGATCGTGGGATTCCAGAGGTCCTACTGAGCGGCAATCATGCGCTGATTGCCCAGTGGCGACGGGATCAAGCGGTGGAACGAACGAGGATTCGACGCCCCGACCTACTGGACGATAACGACCGGATAACGTAAGCGTTTTGGTGCGTAAATGGGGTAGTCGCGTCGCATTTGGACTTACCGGCCCCGCCTGCCCATCGGCTCCCTCGGTTTGGCTAGAGTGTGGCCGTGGCAACATCACTCACCATTCATCAACGAGCGGTGCGAACTACGGTCGTCAAGAAGGCCATCATGGCCGTGACTGGCTTGATCATGATCGCATTCCTGCTCATGCACATGTACGGCAACCTTAAAATGTTCGTGGGCCTTGATGCCTTCG
>DYZF01000291.1 GCA_020741375.1 Tessaracoccus flavescens | reverse complement strand
CAACGGTAGGGCCGCGAGGCCCGGCGCGGTGGAGGTTGGGGCGACGCTGAGCACGATCTCCGCGAGGGGCGTGGTGAGCCGGGCGGCGGCGTCGGCGACGGTGCGGGTGAGCCACAGCTCGTCGCGCTGGGCCGAGGTGCGCACCGGCTCGGTTCCTTCGAGGGCGTGCCTGCGGTATGCCGCCCACACAGGCATGAGGTCGTCGAGGAGATCGCGCCAGCGGGCGGCCTCCTCCTGGCCGAAGGCGGCGCTGATGGCGTGGAACTGGGCGCCACGCTCCGCGGGAAGATGGAACTGCGAGCCGTCGGAGAAGCGGTGGTGCGCGGGTGGCGCCTCGGCCAGCTCCAACCCGGCCTTGTTGAGCGCGGTGACGAGGTGGGCCCCAGACTTCTTGAAGAGGTCGCGCCAGGCTGCGGGGAGCAGCACCACCTCCGGCAGCGGATCCGGGGTGTACCCGGCCGAATCGACGGTGACCCGGTGCCCCAGCCTGGCCAGACGGGCGGCGCAGGCCAGCCCGGCGAGGGTGGCTCCGCGGATCAACATGGCGCTCACTGTAGCGATTCGTCGCCCCTTGACGTTTTGTCAGGAGGGGGATCTATAGTTACTTCTACCGAACGCCTGTTCGATTTAGTTCGGGGAAGCTCTGCTTCGAAGAGGCGTCGGTAGAGGGCCGCCCTGGCCCGGCGCAGCTTCGACCCCTGCGCTGGGCCAGGGCTCCCGGGTCGAAAGCAACAATCAGTTCTGCCATCCCCGGGAGGCCCCCATGCGCGTCTACAACTGTCCCATCCACGTCTTGTTCCGCGACGTTCCGCGCCAATTCATCTGGAACGAACGTCTGCTGCTGGTGAAGGAAGTGCAGGGCAAGTGGAGCCGGGCCACCCCGTGGTGGTCCAGCCGGCAGGTGCGCGCCGCCCGCGGCGAAGCCGTCGACGCGGAGGCAGGAGACCTCTTGCAGGAGCGTGAGGTGTGGCGGGTGGAGGCGGGTAACGGGCGCCACCGAGGGGTCTACGAATTGGCCCGCACCGTCGATGCTGAGGATTGGGTGCTGCAGGCGGTGCTCGACTAGTGGAGCAGTTCATTCATCTCAGGGCCGCGTCCGGCTACTCCTTCCAGTACGGTGCCTCCCACCCGAGCGCCTTGGTGCAGGAGGCGCTCGCCCACGGCATGGGTTCGCTGGCGCTCACCGATCGCGGTGGCCTGTACGGCGCGGTGCGGTTCGCCAAGGCCTGCCTGCAATCCGGGGTGGCCCCCATCGTCGGGGTGGATCTGGCCGTGCGCCCAGAGGGATGGCGCCCCCAGCGTCGGCCCACCGCCGCCCGCGGCGGCCAGTTGCGCGATGAGCGGCTGCCGCGCGCCGTCGTGCTGGCCACGTCCAGGGCCGGATGGGGCACCCTGTGCGAGCTGATCACCTCCGCGCAGTTGCGCGGCGAGCGCTCAGATCCGGTGGTGACGCTGCCGCAGATCGCCAGTCACTGCGCCGGCCGAGACGTGGCGGTGCTGCTGGGGGCGGATTCCGAGGTGGGCGAGTTGCTGGCGGTGAACCGGCTGAGCGACGCCCGCGAGCGGGTGCATGCGTGGCGCGACGAGTTGGGCGACGCGCTGTATCTGGCGGCCACCAACCACCACACCGGCGACAGAGGCGTCGGCTCGGCGCACCAGGCCGGCGGGTTGATCCACCTCGCGGATCAGATGGGGGTGGCCGTGGTGCTCACCAACATGGCCCGCATGGCCCGGCGCAGCCAAGCCGCCACCATCGACGTGCTGGACGCCGCCCGTCGTCTCGTGCCCCTTGACGTGCGCAACATCGATCGGCGCAACGCCGAGGGCTACCTCAAGGGCCCGGACGAGATGCGGGTTGCCGCACTGGAGGCCGCCCGGGCGGGGGGCCGCGCAGACGCCGAGCAGCTGCTGCGCAGCACCGTCGAGCTGGGGGTGCGCTGCCAGCTCGATCCCATCGGCGACATCGGTCTGGGCGAGATCCGGCTGCCGGAGTTCGAGAAGCTGGGCACCACCGTCGAGGAGGCACCCGGCGTGCTGCGGGCACGGTGCGAGGCCGGGCTCATCGAACGGTACGGAGAGATCAACACATCCACGGCCACCCGCCTCGACGACGAGCTCTCAGTGATCGGGAAGCTGGGGTTCGAGTCGTACTTCCTCACCGTGGCCGACGTGGTGGGCCTGATCCGCGGCCTCGGCATCAGGTGCGCCGCGCGCGGCTCGGGCGCGGGCAGCCTGGTGAACTATGCGCTGGGCGTCTCCGGCGTGGATCCGATGCGCTACGGGCTGATCATGGAACGGTTCCTCTCGCCGCTCAGGCAGGCGCTGCCAGACATCGATCTCGACGTGGAATCGGCCCGCCGCACCGAGATCTACGACAAGATCCTCGACGAGTTCGGCGGCCAACGCGTGGCATGCGTCGCCATGATCGAGACCTACCGGGTCCGGCACGCGGTGCGCGACGTCGGGGCCGCGCTCAGCCTGCCGCCCGTCGAGGTGGACGCCATGGCCAAGGCCTTCCCGCACATCCGGGCCCGCGACGCGCGCTCCGCGCTCCGCGACCTGCCGGAGTTGCGCGCCGCGGGGCTGGGGGAGGAGCGGCTCGACGTGCTGTTCAACTTGGTGGAATCCCTCGACGGCTTGCCCCGCCACATCGCGCTGCACCCGTGCGGCGTCATCCTCAGCGATTCGTCGCTGAAGCAGCGCACGCCCCTGGAAGCCAGCTTCGGCGGATACCCGATGAGCCAGTTCGACAAGGACGACGTGGAGGATCTGGGGCTGCTCAAGCTCGACGTGCTGGGCATCCGTATGCAATCGGCCATGGCGCACGCCCTCACGGAGATCGAACGCACCCAGCCCGCCGGCCCGGAACCGGCCATCGACGATCTCGCCCCCTACGACGATCCCGCGGTGTACGACATGATCGCCCACCGGGCCACGCTGGGCTGTTTCCAGATCGAATCGCCCGGGCAGCGGGAGCTGGTGGGCAAGTTCGGGCCGGAAACCTTCCACGACATCATCGTCGACATCTCCCTCTTCCGGCCCGGCCCGGTCAAGTCAGACATGGTCACGCCCTTCCTCGAGGCGCGGCAGGGGTGGATGGAGCCCGATTACCTCCATCCCAGCCTGATCCCCGCCCTCGAACAGACCTACGGGGTGGTGGTGTTCCACGAGCAGATCATCATGATCATCTCGATCGTCACCGGCTGCTCGCTCGCCCAAGGCGACGAGGTGCGGCGAGCCCTCGGCGACAAGGAGGGTCAGGCGCAGGTCAAGGAATGGTTCTGGAAGAAGGCCGAGGCCAACGGCTACGAGGAGCCCGTGATCGAGCAGATCTGGTTCATCCTCGAGTCGTTCGCCTCCTTCGGCTTCTGCAAGGCCCACGCGGCCGCCTTCGCGCTGCCCACGTACCAATCGGCGTGGCTCAAGCGGCACTACCCGGCGCACTTCCTCTCCGGCATCCTCACCCATGATCCGGGCATGTACCCCAAGCGGCTGCTGCTGGAGGAGGCCCGGCGGATGAACATCGCGGTGCTCGGGCTGGACGTCAACCGCAGCACGGCCGAGTATCGGGCCGAGCGGCTCGACGACGAAGGCGGGCTGGCGCTGCCCGAGCACCTCGCCATCGGGGCGCACGCCGTCGAGGGAGGGCTGCCGCAGGTGGACGGATGGGGGATCCGGCTGTCGTTCGCCGATGTGAAGGGCATCGCCGAGGCGGAGATGGAGCGCATCATCGCCGGCCAGCCCTACACCTCGCTCACCGATTTTTGGGAGCGGTCGCGGGTGGCGGAGCCGGTGGTGGAGCGGCTCATCCTGGCCGGGGCGTTCGACAGGCTGTACCGGATCGGTCGCCATGCCGCGGTGCAGCGCCGCGGCCAAGTGACCCGCAGGGATCTGCTGCTGACACTGGCAGACCTGCACCGGGCCCGCCGCGCCGACGAGCGCACCGCGTCGCGGGCGAAGGGACGCAGAGCAGCCGTGCTCACCGACAACCCAGCGGAGATGGCCAAGGCGCAAAGTCAGAAGGCCGCCCGCTTCGCCCAGGCGGTGCAGGGAGCGCTGGACTTCTCAGAAGGAGTGGAGGTGCCCACCGACGATGTCGCGGCCACCGGCCTGCCGGAGATGGACGACGAGCAGCGGCTCAAGGCGGAGTTGGAGATCTTGGGGCTCGACGCCAGCCACCACATCATGGAGCGGTATTTGCCGCTGCTGCGCGCGCTGAACGCCACCAGTTCGCGCACCTTGCTGGACCACCGCAACCGCGCCGAGGTGCTGGTGGCGGGGGTGAAGGTGGCCACGCAGACGCCGCCGGTGCGCTCCGGCCGACGGGTGATCTTCCTCACGCTCGACGATTCCACGGGCCCGGTGGACACCACCTTCTTCGAGGATGTGCAGGGCCCGTACGCCGCCACGGTGTTCTCCTCTTGGATGCTGCTGGTGCGCGGGCTGATCCGACGCACTGGCCCGCGCGGCATCTCGATCAGAGCCACCGGCGCGTGGGATCTGGGCACGCTCGATGAGGTGTGGCGCTCGACGTTGGCCGGCGGGGCCACGCAGGAGGAGGCGGTGGCCGCCGTCGTCGCGGTGCTCGACGAGGTGCCCGAGGGGTACAGCCTCGTGGGCGAATGGACCCCGGCAGCCACGACAGCCCCGGAAGATCACGCCGCGGACGTCAAGGGCGCGGAGATGCCGGTGTCCGCCGCGCCGTCGGACGAGGCGGAGTTCGAGCCACCGCCGGATCCCCAGAACCACACCCGCGGCGGAGGGATGGGGCGCCGTCGCGTGCTGGTGCACGCCAGCGGATTCAAGCAATCGCCCTATTCAGACATCAAACCGGCCGGCACGGGAGCAGCGGAGGCGCCGCGCAAGTTGTGGCATTCGAGCCCGGGAAGTTCAGGGAGGTAGAAATTCGTGACCCGCGTCATCGCTCACATCGACATGGACGCCTTTTACGCCTCGGTTGAGATGGCCAGGCATCCGGAGCTGCAGCATGTGCCCATGTTCGTCGGCGGCTCCACCCGCGGGGTGGTGCTCTCGGCCAACTACCCGGCGCGCCGGTTCGGCATCACGTCGGGGATGCCGTCGAGCAGGGCCCGGCGGCTATGCCCGCAGGTGGCCGTCGTGCACCCAGACCACGAGCACTACGGCGCCGTCTCCGACGGCATCCGCGAGATCTTCGACACCGTGACCGACAAGGTGGAGATGGCCTCCATCGACGAGGCGTTCCTCGATCTCACCACCGCCCTGCGCAGGCTGGGCGGGGATCCGGAGCTCATCGGCGAGCGGATCCGCGCCCAGGTGATGGACGAACAGAAGGTGGCGTGTTCCGTCGGGATCGGCCCCAGTAAGTTCATCGCCAAACTGGCCTCGAAGCAGGCCAAACCGGACGGTCTGGTGCGGGTGCGTGAGGATCAGGTGATCGCCTTCCTCCACCCGCTGCCGGTGGACGCCATCTGGGGCGTGGGGGAGGTCACGGCCGGCAAGCTGCACCGGCTCGGCCTGGGGCATGTCCGCGACGTCGCCAACACCCCGCGCGCCACCCTGCAGCGGGCACTCGGCGACAACCACGGCAGCCTGTTGTTCGATCTCGCCTGGGGCCGCGACGACAGATCGGTGCTTGCCCGTGAACCCGCCGAGCACAGCGTCGGCTCGCAGGAGACGTTCGGCAGAGACACCGACGACGAGCAGATCGTCTCCACGGAGATCCTGCGGATGGCAGACCGCACCGCGGCCCGGATGCGCGCGCAGCACATGGTGGGCAAGGTGGTGACGCTCTCCATCCGGTTCGCCGACTTCACGACGATCACCCGCACCGGCACACTCAAGGCGTACACGGACCGCACCAACGACATCTACGCAGAGGCGATGCGGTTGTTCACGAAGCTGCATCTGCAACGGGCACGGATCAGGCGGGTGGGGGTGCGGGTGGAGAAGTTGGTGCCGAAATCCTCCACCTACGAGCAGCCCGCTCTGGACGAGCCGGCGCACGGGTGGGCAGAGGCGGAATCAGCCATCGACAAGGCGGTGCTGAGGTTTGGGCCCAAAGCCGTTCGGCGGGCCCGGCTCACGGTTGGCGCGGCCTAGAGATCAGAAATCGCCCTGCTGGCGGCGGCGCCAGCGCTCCTCGAGCTTGTCCATGAAGTCTGACGACGAGCCTCCACCGCCGGCGGGGCTTGAGGGGCGCGGGCCCGACGACGAGCGCGGCTTGGCCGGCTGATCGTCGTTTCCGACGCGCTGCCACGAGTTGATGCCGACGAGCGCTGCGCCGAGCATGAGCAGGAAGCCGCCCACGCTGACCGCGGGATGGATCTGAACGCCCAGCATGAGCAAGACGACGCCCGCCACGAACCCGATACCGGCGATGGCGGCGCGGCGACGGTGGATGCGAATCTGCGAGGAGCCGCTCAGCGTGTCCGCGAGTTTGGGGTCCTCGGCCATGAGGGACGCCTCAAGCTGCTCCAGCAGCTTGCGTTCCTGTTCAGAAAGCGCCATTGGTTCTCCCTCGTTGGCCGTTGGCTTCCAATACTAGGCGGTCAGTCAATGCGCCCAAAGAGCGATGCGGGTAGCAGCAGGGCGCGCGCCTTGGTCTGCGAGGTGGCACCCTCGGCCAGGCCCGCCCTCAGCGTGGCGATCAGCGACGGCAGTTCGTCGGCGGGGGAGCCATCCCTGGAGAACCGGCTTCGCTCCACGATCCGGCCGATGGCGGCCAGCGCGCCGGCGCCGTTGGACGACAGCGTCTCGATGGTTGCGCTGGAGGCCGGGCCGGGTGACCCGTCGGGCATCGCCAGGCCGTAATCGCGCAGGAGTGCCTGCGCTTCGCGCCATGCACCGTCGGCCGCCGCGGCAGGCTCTTGGCCTCCGCGCAGACGCCACGCGCGCAGCACGAACCGCAGCCCGGCGGGCAGGGCAAGCAGAGCGATGATGCCGAGCACCACCCAGAAGGGCCACCCGAGGCTGAAGCCCTCGCCGCCACCGGACGGATCCGTCGGGGTGGCCGACGGCGTCGCTGACGGGGTGGGCGTGGAGGGTCCCGCCGTCGGCGACGGCGAGGGGCTGGGGCTCGGGCTCGGGCTGGGAGAGGCCGACGGCGGCGGCTGGTTGGCCGGGTCCGTGTATTCCGGGGGGCCGTCGAACGCGGGCGTGGGCTCGAACTGGACCCATCCCAGATCGCCCAGATACAGCTCCGGCCAGGCGTGAGCGTCGTGCGCCGTCACCTCGAAGGTGCCGTCCTCCAGACGGGAGCCGGGGGTGAAGCCCACGGCCATGCGCGAGGGGATGCCCTCGGCGCGCGCCATGGTGACCATCGCCGCGGCGAAGTGGATGCAGTAGCCGGCGTTGTTCTCCAACAGGAAGGAGCTGATCGCCCCGGAACTCGACGACGACGGGGCGTTGAGCGTGTACTGGAACGCGTCGGAGCGCAGGTAGGACTGGATGGCCAGCGCCTTCGCGCCCGCCGTGTTGGCGTTGGCCACCACGGAATCGGTGAGCTGCAGCACCGCCGGATCCAAGCCGTCGGGCACGACGAGGTTGATGGGGTCCACGCCGGTGCCCGCCTCGGCCGCGAGGATGTCGTCGCGGCTCGGCGACGGGCTGGTGGACGTGACGTTGTATTCGAGGCCGACAGTCTGCTGCGTACGCTCCGGGCCGGAGGCCACCACGGCCATGGTCTCCGGGTCGTAGCTCCACGCGCCGTCGGCGTCGATCTCGCCCGCCGCGAACGGGGCGGGCAGGTACTCCGATTCGACGTCCATGGTGACGTCGACGCGCACCTCGTCGCCTGGGCCGTCATACGCATTGCCGAAGCCGAAGCGCGCCAACCGCATGGGGACGAGGCGGGCGCCCGACTCGCTCAGATCCGGCAGGGCGACGGTGCGCAGGTAGACCGGCTCGCCCGACTCGCTTGAGTAGGTGAGGATCCGGTTGTCCTGCGGCCGGCGGAGGTCTTCGTTCAGTCGGACGGTGGGGTCGGTCAGCTGGATCGGGCCATCGGGCCCAGCCTGATTCCACGGCTGCTTCGCGCCCAGCGGGACCATTGTGGCCACGAACAGGGCGAGCGCGAGCATCGCGGCTCCCGCAGCGGCGCCCACCGAGATCCGGGAGGCCTGATACGCGGGCATGTTCGAGGCCTTGCCGGTGGCCTCCGACGGCAGGCCGGTGGCGGCGAGCAGCACCATGACGTAGGCCGCGACCACCGGGAGGGCGTACAGCCACGACAGGTCCTCGCGGACGATCAGCGCGGACAGGCCGAACACGAGGGCGAGCGGGGCGATCGCCCACGCGGCCTGCTCCAACGCGTTGACCAAGAGTTCGAGCACCAGCACCAACAGGGCGGCCAGAACCAGACAGAGGAACAGCAGCCCGGGCGTCGCCTCGATGGGGGGCACGCCCTCGCGGATGCTGATCAGGCCCTCGCTGATGAGCGCCCGCAACGTGACCCACGGGCCGTCGTTGAGGGGAGACAACGCGAGCCCGCGCCACGTCAGGATCGCGGCCACGGCCACAGCCTGGGCGAGCAGCGTCAGCAAGCGGGGTGCACGAAGCACCGCCAGCAGCAGGCCGATGAGGGCGGATGCGATGAGCGGCAGCGCCGCTTCGATGAGGTAAGAGCGACCCTGCACGAGGGGAGCGAGCGGGATCAGCGACAGCCACGTGGCCACCGCGATCACGACGCTGGTCAACGGATGATACGTGAACCTCATGACACCCTGCTCCAGACGCTCGGCATCCGCTCCCGGGGGCGATACTTCTCGACGGTCCAGCCGTGGTTGAGCAGGAGCCGGCAGGCGTCGTCATGTTCGTCGTTGTGCTCGCCCCATGCCCGGGAGTCTGGAGCCAGCACGATCTGGGAGCGCGCCCGGGCCCCGGCCGCCACGAGCGCGGCGGCGTCGGCAGCCGTCAGTAGGCCGGTGGCGGCGATGATCGACGCGGCGTTGTTGAGATCCGCCGGGTCCGCGACTGCGTTGCCCAGCCAGTCCTGCTCGGTGCTCTGCAGATCGGTCATGGCGTCGATCATGGCTCGCTTGGCTGGCTGCCCCACGGAATGGCCCGAGTCGAAGACGAGCCCCGACGGCGCGACGATCGTGAGCCGGTGGCGGCCCTCGGCCAGCAGCGCGCCGATCGACGACACCGCTGAGACCACCCACTCGAGGCTGCCTTCCGGCCCGCTCCCGAAGTGCGAGCCGCTACGGGTGTCGACCACCAGCGTGCTCGACGGATCCCACGGGTGCTCCTCGAGCCGCACCATGAGCTCGCCCTGCTTGGCGGACATGCGCCAGTGGACGCGGCGGATGTCGTCGCCGTGACGGTGCTCACGGACCAAGACGTCGTCCTGACCCGCCTGCCCGACGCGCACCGGGGTGCCTTCGTCGGCGCTGCCCATGCTGGCGCCACCGGCCAGCGATTCAAGCGGCCAGATCCGCGGCGTGACGCGCAGCTGATTGCTGGTGCCGGCCGACGTGAAGCGGGCGCTGGCCAACGCGAACGGGTCTGTGGCGTGAGCGGTGAGCGGGCCGAGTTCGTAGCGGCCGCGCTGAGTGGTCTCCACTGAGTACGCCACCGCTTGGCGCCACTGGCCGAAGCCGCGCGCGATGAGGAAGCTGGCGCCGCCGCCGAGCGATGAGGGCGCTTGATCCGTGAATCGCAGTGGGCTCGCCTGGCCGGGGGCCTCATTGGCGATGTGGAGCACCGAGCGGGCTGATTCTCCGACCGCCACCGTGTCCGGGGTCACCTCGCGGACGTGGCTGACCCGCGGGCGCACAAGTAAGAGGTAGGCGAACGCCGCGAGGGGGAGCAACGCCACCGTGAGGGTCACCCACAGCAGGTCGCGCTCGCCGATGTAGGCGGCGCCCACCGACGTGAGGCCGCCCAGCACGAGGAGCGCGATGCCCCGCCCCGTGAGGCGAGTGGAGGTTCGAGCCAAGATCAGCCCCGGCTCGGCATGGGGACGGTGTCGACGATCGAGGCCACGATGTCGGCGGGCTTGCGGCGGGCCACCTGGGCCTCCACCGTCGGCAGCACGCGGTGCGCGAGCACCTCGACGGCCAACTTTCGCACGTCCTCCGGGATGACGTAGTCGCGCCCGGCCAGCGCGGCCTCGACGCGCGCGGCCCGCATGAGGTGCAGCGACGCACGCGGGCTGGCGCCCAGACGCAGATCCTGGTGGCGGCGGGTGGATTCGACGATGGTGACGATGTAGTCGTTGATGACCGGAGCGACGTAGACGCTGCGGATCGCCTCGATCGCCGCGGCGACGGAATCAGCGTCGGCGACCGGCTGCACCGTCGCCACCTGATCGCCGGCGGCCTGGCTGGTCAACATGGCGACCTCGCTGGTGCGGGCGGGGTAGCCCATGGTGATGCGGGCCATGAAGCGGTCGCGCTGAGCCTCGGGGAGGGGGTAGGTGCCCTCCATCTCGATGGGGTTCTGCGTCGCGATGACCATGAAGGGCTGCTTCAACTCATAAGTCTGCCCGTCCGCGGACACCTGACCCTCGGCCATGGCCTCGAGCAGCGCGGACTGGGTCTTGGGGGAGGCTCGGTTGATCTCGTCGCCCAAAACGATGTGGGCGAAGATGCCGCCGGGCTTGAACTCGAACTCCCGGCTCGACTGATTGAACACGGACACGCCCGTGATGTCGCTGGGCAGCAGATCAGGCGTGAACTGGATGCGCTTGACCTCGCCGTCGATGGCGCGGCCAAGTGCCTTCGCCAGCACCGTCTTGCCGACGCCGGGGACGTCCTCGATAAGGAGGTGGCCGCCGGCGAGCAGGACCGTGACGGCCATGCGGATCTGTTGCGGCTTGCCCTCGATGACGCGGCCCATCTCCTGCGCGATACGGGTGGCCAGCGACGAGACCTCGTGCAGCGAGGGGGTGGCGGGTTGATTCACCGGGAACTCCTTGAGATGGACGGGTAGTGCACCGCGCCCAAGCCTAACGGCCAGCCAAATCAGCGCAGAAAACCCGCCTGGAGTGGTGTCGAAGTGGGGGGATGTGGGGTAATGTGGGGGGAAATGGAGCAAAGTGGGGCTCTAGTGGATTGAAGGGGGTGCCTGACCGATGTTCTTTGGGACTTATTTTCCGAAGCTCGACGAGAAGGGCCGCCTGATCCTGCCCGCGAAGTTCCGTGACGACTTGGAGGACGGACTCGTCGTGACGAGGACTCAGGAGCGTGCGCTCGCGGTGTATCCGCGCGCTGCGTTCGAGTCCAAGATGGCGACGCTGATGACGGCCCCCAGCACCGTGAAGCAGGTCCGCGACTATCAGCGCATGTTGATGGCCGGGGCCAGCGATGAAGTTCCAGACCGTCAGGGGCGGGTGACTCTTCCCCCACACCTGCGCCAGTACGCCGGTTTGGATCGCGACGTCGTGGTGATCGGGGCGGGCGACCGCGCCGAGATCTGGGACGCCCAGGCATGGCAGAACTACTCCGAGGCCAGCGAAGCGCAGTTCTCGGAGATGGATGACGAGTTCACCGCCCTCACCGGGCTGTGAGCACCGGCTCACTCGGTGGCTCCCGGCCGGGGCCCTGACTTCACTTCCCCGATGTCAGGTCCGCCGGAAGGGAACCTCTGAGTGAGGCGCAACGAAGCAAACGAAGGGTCGACGAGGATGCAGGGCTTCGCGGACGTTCACGATCCGGTCATGAAAGACCGCATCGTCGAACTGCTGCGCCCGGCTCTCTCCCGACCGGGCGCGCTCTACGTCGACGGGACCCTCGGCCTCGCCGGCCACGCCATCGCGATCCTCGAGGCCTGCCCCGAGGCACGCCTGATCGGCATCGATCGCGACCCCGACGCACACGAGGTGGCCCGCGAGCGCCTCGGCAGCCTCAACGATCGCGCCACCTTGGTGCACGCCGTGTACGACGAGTTGCCCGACGTCCTCGACGACCTCGGCATCGCTCGGGTAGACGGCATCCTGCTTGATCTCGGCCTGTCCTCCCTGCAGATCGACCGCGAAGAGCGCGGGTTCGCTTACCGCGTCGACGCGCCGCTGGACATGCGGATGAACCCGACGGAGGGCCCCACGGCGGCCGACTTCCTCAATACCGCAACCCAGCAGCAGATCACCAACGTGCTGAAGTGGTACGGCGAGGAGCGGTTCGCCGATCGGATCGCGCGCGCCGTCGTCGCTGAGCGTGAGAACGCTCCGTTCGAACGTTCCGGCCGCCTCGTTGAGGTCATCTCCGGCGCCATCCCTGCCGCCGCCCGCCACACTGGGGGGCACCCTGCCAAGCGCACCTTCCAGGCCCTTCGGATCGAGGTCAACCGCGAACTGAACGCGCTCGAGGGCGTGCTGCCCGCCGCCGTCGACGCGCTCGCCGTCGGTGGCCGGATGGCGGTGCTCAGCTACCACTCGCTGGAGGACCGGCTCGTCAAGCGCACGTTCGCCGCTGGTGCTGCGGATCGCGCACCTCGCGACCTGCCCGTCGTGCCCGAGAACCTCAAGGCCGAACTCGCCCTCGTGACCCGCGGCGCCGAGCGCCCCGACGACGAAGAAACTGCTGCCAACCCCCGAGCCGCCTCCGCACGGCTCCGGGTCGCCGAACGAATCAGGGAGGCATCATGACCGCCGAATCAAGGAACGCTGTGCTGCGGCCGGTGAAGACGCCCGCCGCCACCTTGTCGACGCTGGGCTTCGTCGGGGTGATCCTCGTGATCATCGCCGTCGGGCTGGGAGTCGTGATGTTCGTCACCACCAGCGTCGGCGCGCAATCCAAGCAACTCGCCGCGCTGCGCGCCGAGACCCAGGTGCTGGCCTACCACGAGGCTTCGCTCGAATCCGAGGTGCAGCGCGCCTCGAGTGCTAACGCCCTCGCGTTCAAGGCTGCGCAGCTCGGCATGGTCCCCAACCCGTACCCCGCGTTCATCAATCTGGCCGATGGCAGCATCACCGGCGAGCCCACCAAGGTGACGGGTAAAGAACTGCCTATGCTGCGCGGCAAGGCGGTGCCTACGCCCACCCCGACGCCGGTCATCGCCGAGCCGAGTGAACCGGCCGATCAGGGTCAGGCGCCTGACACCGTCCCCGCGCCGGACACCACCCCGGGGCCAGCCGAGAACAACGACGAGCCGCCGGCGGACATGGTCGCCGCAGGTGAAGCAGGGGAGTGACCCGTGGAGCAGAACCGTCGCCGAAAGGCCAGCAACGGGACCCGTCCCGCGCGACCGACCACATCGCCGCGCACGACGAACCCCGCCAAGGCCACGAAGCCGACGAAGTCCACTAAGGCCGTGAAGTCGGCCAAGTCGCCCACGCCGCCCGCCAAGCCTCGTAAGCCCAGCGGCCCGCGCAAGTACCGCAAGACCGTCTGGTTGCCGATTGGACGCACCTCGGTGCGCATCCGCGTGTTCATGGTGATCGTCGGCGTCCTGCTCGGAACCGCAGGCCTGCGCGCCATCCAAGTGCAGGGCATCGATTCGACGGCGATGGCCGACGAGGCCGCAAAGAAGATGCAGTCGTCGCGCGATCTCCCCGCTGCCCGCGGCGACATCGTCGACCGCAACGGCGTCACGCTGGCCACCACAGAGCCCGCGATGATCGTGTCCATTGACCCGGACATGATCCGCACTAACGGCGCCGACAAGCGCTACCAGATGAGCAAGAAGAAGCAGGAGGAGACGGAGGCCGCCCCCGAAGCGGTCGCCGATCTTCTGGTCAAGCACCTCGGTGGCAAGAAGCAGACCTACCTGGATCTGATCGCCACGCCCGATTCCCGCTACGAGATCGTGGCCAAGAAGGTGCCCGCGTACGTCTTCACGCAGTTGAAGGCGGATCTCGCCAAGGGAATCGACGGCGACGGCAAGCGTCCATGGTGGGGAGTCTTCGGGCATACCGATCCGATTCGCACCTACCCGAACCGCACGGTCGCGGCCAACGTCATCGGCTTCGTCAACCACGAGGGCAAGGGCGCCAGCGGGTTGGAGTACGCGCTCGACGATCAGCTCAACGGCACCCCCGGCAAGATGGTCTACGACTACTCCACCTACGGCCGCATCCCACTGGGCACCAACGTGATGACCCCGGCCGAGGACGGTACCAAGTACGAGCTGACGATCGATTCCGATCTGCAGTGGATCAGCGAGCAGCTGCTCGCCGACGGCATCCGCCAATCAGGCGCCAAGACAGGCAAGGCCGTCGTCATGGACGTTCACTCCGGTGAGGTGCTCGCGATGGCCAACGGCCCGAGCTTCGATCCCTCCAACCCCGGCGCCGCCGATGAGAAGGACTGGGGTAACCGCATCGTCACCGAGAACTACGAGCCCGGCTCTGTGCAAAAGGTCCTGACCATGGCCGCGCTGACCGACGCGGGCCTCGCGACGCCGGATACCAAGGTGGAAGTGCCGGCTCGGATCGCCTCGGGCGGCGGCTACGTCCGCGACTCGTTCGAGCACGGAACCCTGCAGCTCACCGCGCGCGGCGTCGTCGCCCAGTCCTCAAACATCGGCACCATTCAGCTGTCGCGGCAGATGCCGAAGGCGGACTTGTCGAAGTACCTCTCCTCCTTCGGTCTGGGCGAGAAGCCCAACTCGGGCCTTCCCGGCGAGTCCAAGGGGTCGCTGCCCGGCGCCGACATGGCCGATTACACCCGTGACCAGATCTCGTTCGGTCAGGGCCTCTCGGTCAACGCGCTGCAGATGACTGCGGCGGTGGCCGCCGTCGTCAATGGTGGCACCTACCACCAGCCGAGCATCATCAAGTCCGCCACCAAGGCCGATGGCACGCCCATCGACATGCCGCAGAAGGTGTCGCGTCGCGTGATCTCCGAGGAGGCCTCGGACATGACGGTGGAGATGATGGAATCCGTCATCACCATGCGCGAGGACCGCTCCATCCCCGGCTACCGCACCGCCGGCAAGTCCGGCACCGCGCAGCGCTACGACCCGAAGTGCAAGTGCTACAACGGCTTCACCGCGTCGTTCGTCGGCGTCGCCCCGGCAGAGGACCCGCAGATCGTCGTCTACGTGGTGCTGGATCAGCCCACCAACGGCAACCTGGGCAGCCAGCTGGCACTGCCCGTCGTGAACAACATCTTGTCCATGGCGCTGCCTCGCTACAACGTTGCGCCGTCCACTACCGACGCACCGGACGGCCCGCTAACTTACTCGTGATGGACAGCGCGCTTCGCCCGGTTGGGATGCCGCCAGCCCCGCTCTCGGTCTTGACCGCGGGCTTGGGGCTCGTCGGCGATACCGGCGACGGTGTCTCGATCAGCGGCATATCGCTGGATTCTCGCGCCCTGCAGCCCGGCTGGCTGTACGTCGCGCTCCCCGGAACCAAGGTGCACGGCGCGCAGTTCGCCGACGCCGCCGTCGCCGGGGGAGCGGCCGCGATTCTCACCGACGACGCCGGCTTGGCCCACCTGCGGCACGTCAGGGTGCCCGTGGTGGCCGCCGACGATGCCCGCGTGGCTATGGCGACGGTGGCCGCGCGCCTCTTCGGCGAACCTGCCGCGCAGCTGACAATGCTGGGCGTCACCGGCACCAACGGCAAGACCACGACCGTGGCGCTGCTGAAGTCTGGGCTTCAGGCCGCCGGCCGCACCGCGGGGACGATCGGCACCATCGGGTTCCGCTTGGGCGGAGAGGAGCTGCGGTCAGAGCGCTCCACCGTCACCACGCCCGAATCGCCAGACCTGCAGGCGCTCTTGGCCGTCATGCTGCAACGCGGCGGCGAAGCGGTTGCCGTCGAGGTGAGCTCGCACGCCATGGCGCTGAGCCGCGTGGACGGCATCGAGTTCGACGTCGTCGGCTTCCTGAATCTGGGCCGCGACCATCTCGACTTCCACAGCGACCTCGAGGACTACTTCGAGGCCAAGGCCAAGCTGTTCGAACCTGGGCGGGCCGCCGCCAGCGTCGTCTGGGTGGACGATCCGCGCGGTCGACAGATTGCGCAGCGCGTCATCGAGCACGGCCAGAGCCGCCTCATCACGGTGGGCAGCATGCCTGGCGTCGATTACCTCCTCGAGGAATACGAGCCTGTCGCCCCGCTGGGCGGCCGCGCCACCGTGACCCGCGACGGCGAACAGCTGACGCTCGAGCTCACGCTGCCGGGCGAATACAACATGATCGACGCCGTGGTCGCGTTGGCCATGTTGGAAGCCGTCGGCGTGCCGTCCGAGGCGGCGCTCGCGGGATTGAAGCAGGCCCAAGTGGCCGGCCGCATGCAACGCGTGCCGCTCGGCGACGCCGCACCGCTGGTGGTCGTCGACTTCGCGCACACGCCGCAGGCCGTCACCGCCGCCCTCGAATCGCTGCAGGGGATCGGCCCGATCGTCGCCGTGCTCGGCTGCGGCGGCGACCGCGACCCCGACAAGCGCCCCGAGATGGGCGCCGCCGCGGTGCGGTTGAGCGATCTGACGATCGTCACCGACGACAACCCCCGCACCGAGGATCCGGCCGCGATCCGCGCCCAGGTGATGGACGGCGCCACCGCTGCGCTCCCGTCGGACGCCGAGGTGATCGAGGTGCCAGGCCGCCGCGAGGCCATCGTCGAGGCCCTTCGGCGCGCTCCTATGGGTAGTGTGGTGGCGATCCTCGGTAAGGGACATGAGCGGGGCCAGGTGCTGGCCGATCGGATCGTTGACTTCGACGACGTTGAAGAGGTCACCCGCGGATGGCGGGCCCTCACGGAGGAAGGAACGCCCCATGCGGCCTCGCACGATGCTTGAGCTGGTCGAACTGATGCAACCGGCGCCGGTTGAGCTCTTCGGCGAGGAATCGCCCGCCTTGGTGGGACCGGACGTGGTGATCGACAACCGTGAGGCCACGGAGGGAGCGCTGTTCGTGGCGATCCCCGGTGAGCGGGTCGACGGCCACGCCTTCGCGGTCGCGGCCACGGAGGCCGGAGCCAAGGGCGTCGTCGGCATGTACGTGACGGACGCCGACGTGCCGCACATCCTCGCCGAGGACTCGATCCAGGCGCTCAGCTGGCTGGCGAGGGGAGTGGTCCGCGAGGCGCGCGCCCGCGGCATGGTCAGCATCGGCATCACCGGAAGCTCCGGCAAGACCAGCACCAAAGATCTGCTCTCGCAGGTGATGGAGGCCGCCGGCCCCACCGTCGCCCCTGTCGGATCCCAGAACAATGAGGTTGGCGTGCCGCTCACGGCCTGCCGGGTGAACGACGACACGCAGTACTTGGTCTCGGAGATGGGCGCGCGCGGCGTCGGCCACATCTCGTGGCTCACGTCGCTCGTTGGCCTCGACGTCGGCGTCTGCCTCAACGTCGGTCGCGCCCACGTGGGCGAGTTCGGCGGCATCGATGAGACGGCGCGCGCCAAGTCTGAGATCATCACGGACCTGACCCCCGACGGCTGGGCCGTCCTCAATGCCAACGATCCTCTGGTGGCCGCGATGCGTGGCCTGACGCAGGCCAAGGTGGCGTGGTTCGGCGAGGGCGAGCTGCCCGACGGCGACCTCCAAGTCACCGCCCGCAACGTCAGCCTCAACGCCCTGAGCCAAGCCTCCTACGACCTCGTCGCCATCGACGGCGACGGCGAACGCACCGCGCGCGTCACCCTGGGCGTCATCGGTCGACATCAGGTGGCCAACTCACTGGCAGCGGCCGCCGCGGCGCTCGCCGTCGGCCTCGACATCAAACTCGTCTCGGACGCCCTCTCCCAGGCGACGCAGCGCTCCAGTTGGCGCATGGAGTTGGCCCGCCGTGACGACGGC
>DYZF01000290.1 GCA_020741375.1 Tessaracoccus flavescens | reverse complement strand
GCCGCCCGGGAGCGGGAGCGTGATCGACCCGAGCAGCAGCCCGAGCACTAGGCCCAAGCCGAGCGCCAGCGCGTCGACCTCCGAGACCTTGCGCTCCGAATCGCCCAAGAAGGATCCGATGCTGCCCATGTCGTCTTGCGGGCCGACAGCCAGGACGCGGTCGCCGAGTTGGAGCACCAAGTTGTCGCGGGCGAGGAGGTCCGCATCCCCGCGCCGGACGCGGGTGATGACGGCGCCGAACCGGCTCGGCAGGTTCAGCTGGGCCACGCTGCGGCCGGCCACGTCGGGGGACGAGACGACGAAGCGTCGGAAGTCGACGGCGCCGCGATGATCGGTGAGGTGCGACTCGTTGGCGTGACCGAGGAATGCGACGGCGGTCTCCACATCCGTCGCCGCGCCGACGATCAGCACCTGATCGCCCGGGAGGAGGTCTTCGCCGGGCGACAGCACCCGGGTGCGTCCTTGGCGCAGGAGGTAGCTCATCTTGATGGTCTCGTCGGTCCAGCCCGGCACGTCCCGGAGCGGCGCCTCGCGGTCGACGAAGGTGGACACCGCCACGAGGCCCTCTGAGGCACTGGGGTGCTGGTCGCGCTCCCCGGGCCAGCGCCGCTTGACCACCGTGGCCACCACGATGATCGCGAGCACCACGCCCACGGGGTAGCCCAGTGAATAGCCGACGGCGGCGTCTGGACTCCCCGTGGCCTGCGTCGCGGCCGCCAACGCCGGGGTTGAGGTGAGGGCCCCGGCGAGCACGCCCGCGATCATCCCGGGCGTCAGCCCGAACGCCTGACCCACCAGAAGTGCGCCCACCGTCACCACGGCGACCACGCCCACGCCGAGCCCCATCACTGGGAGCTGTCTGCGCAGATCGGCGAAGAAGGTCTCGCCCGCGGCGACGCCGACGGTGTAGACGAAGAGCGCCAGACCAAGCGTCGAAATGTTGTTGAGCCCCTCGCCGAGCGCAGGTTCGATGGCGCCCAGCGCGAGCCCCACGAACAGGGCCCCAGCCGCGCCGAACCTCAGCGGCCCTAAAGGAATCATGCCCACCGCGGCACCGAGTGCCACGACAAGCATGATCGTGAGGAGCGGAGAGGCGAGGAGCAGGTCAAGCACGGTGTACAGCCTACGACTCCGCTCCCCGCACCCGCCTCATCAGGCCAGCAGTTGCCGCACCTCCGGGCCGATCGGCCGCGGAAGCTTGGAGCTACCGGACAGGAACGAATCGACGCCCTGAGCCGCGGACCGGCCTTCGGCGATGGCCCACACGATGAGCGACTGTCCGCGACCTGCGTCGCCGCAGGCGAAGACGCCCGGCACGTTGGTGGCGTAGGTGTCGTCGCGGGCGATGTTGCCGCGGGCGTCGAGCTCAACGCCCAACTGCTCGACGACGCCGGTCCGCTGCGGCCCGGTGAAGCCCATCGCCAGCAGCACCAGCTGCGCGGGCAGGCGACGCTCGGAGCCCTCCACGGGCACGAACTGTCCGCCCTCGAACTTCACCTCGACGATGTCGAGGCCTGCGACGTCGCCGTCGCCGTCGTCGACGAACCTGTTGGTGGACACCGCGTAGACGCGGTCGCCGCCCTCCTCGTGCGCCGACGAGATCTTGAAGGTCATCGGGTACGTCGGCCACGGCTGGTTCGCGGGCCGCGCCTCCGGCGGCATGGGCATGATCTCCAGCTGCGTGATGGACCGAGCGCCCTGACGGATCGACGTGCCGAGGCAGTCCGCGCCCGTGTCACCGCCGCCGATGATGACGACGTCCTTGCCCGCGGCAGTGATCTGGTCGTCGACGGTTTCGCCGACTGCGACCCGGTTGGCCTGGGGCAGGAACTCCATGGCTTGGTGGATGCCGCGCAGCTCGCGCCCGGGGACCGGCAGGTCGCGGGGAAGCGTCGAGCCGATGGCCAGCACCACGGCCTCGTAGCTGTCCAGCAGGTCGCGACCGGTGATGTCGTCGCCGATGTTGACGCCCGTCTTGAACTGGGTGCCCTCCAAGACCATCTGCTTCAGGCGACGGTTCAGCACCGCCTTCTCCATCTTGAACTCGGGGATGCCGTAGCGAAGCAGTCCGCCGATGGCGTCGGCACGCTCGTACACCACCACCGTGTGGCCGGCGCGGGTCAACTGCTGGGCAGCGGCCAGGCCCGCCGGCCCGGAGCCGACCACCGCCACCGTCTTGGCGGTGTGCCAGGCCGGCTGCTGCGGGGTGACGCGCGAGTCGTCCCAGGCCTTGTCGATGATCGAGACCTCGACGTTCTTGATGGTGACCGGGTCACGGTTGATGCCGACGACGCAGGCCGTCTCGCACGGGGCCGGGCACAGGCGGCCGGTGAACTCGGGGAAGTTGTTGGTCGCGTGCAACCGCTCCAACGCGGGCTGCCACTCCCCCCGCCAAACCAGGTCGTTCCACTCAGGGATGAGGTTGCCCAGGGGGCAGCCGTTGTGGCAGAACGGGATGCCGCAGTCCATGCAGCGGCCCGCCTGCTTGGTGATGATCGGCAGCAGCGCCCGGCCGGGCGTGCCCGGGTACACCTCGTTCCAGTCGTTGATGCGCTCGTCAACCGGACGACGTGCCGCAACCTCGCGCGGCGTGGTCATGAAGCCCTTCGGATCAGCCATGAGCGGCCTCCATCATCAGTTGGGTGGTCAGTTCGTCGGACAGGCCCTCGGCGGCCGAGCGGGTGCGCACGGCCATGACGCGGGCGTAATCGCGCGGTTCCACCTTCGTGAACCGCTGCAGCAGGTGATAGTCGCTGAGCTCGAGGAGCGAGTCCGCGACCAGCGAGCCGGTCTCCTGACGGTGCTCACGGAGCAGTTCCCGCACCCGGGCGACGTCGGCGTCGGTGAGCTTCACCGCGTCGACGAGCTCGGTGTTGAGGCGCAGGGGGTTGAGATCCAGCACCCACGCGACACCGCCGGACATGCCCGCCGCGAAGTTGCGACCGGTGGGCCCGAGGACCAGCACCTCGCCGCCCGTCATGTACTCGCAGCCGTGGTCGCCGACGCCTTCGACGACGGCGGTCGCGCCGGAGTTGCGGACGCAGAAGCGTTCCCCGACGAGCCCCCGCAGGAACAGCTGGCCGGAGGTGGCGCCGTAGCCGATGACGTTGCCCGCCACGATCTGCTCGGCCGGGTCGAACAGCACGTCGCTGGGCGGGGTCACCACCAAGCGGCCGCCGGACAGGCCCTTGCCGAAGTAGTCGTTTGTGTCACCGATGAGCCGTAGCGTGACGCCGCGTGGCAGGAAGGCGCCGAAGCTCTGCCCGCCCGTGCCGATCATCGTGAAATCGATGGTTCCCGGCTCGAAGCCCTTCCCCGCGGTGGCCTTCGTCACCTCGTGGCCCAGGGTGGTGCCGACGGTCCGATCCACGTTGCGCACCGCAACGGTCTGCCGCACTTGCTCGCCCCGCGCCAAGGCTGGCTCGGCCAAGCGGATCAGTTCCACATCGAGCTTCGTGTCGAGGCCATGGTCCTGAACAGTGGTCCGGTGCAGCTGGGTGCCCTCAGGCACGTCAATCTGCGTGAGGATCGGGCTGAGGTCCAAGCCCTGCGTCTTCCAGTGGCCGACGGCGGCGCTCACGTCGAGCAGGTCCACTCGGCCCACCGCTTCCTCGATGGAGCGCAGGCCCAGGGAGGCGAGTAGTTCGCGCACCTCCTCGGCGATGAACATGAAGAAGTTGACGACGTGGTCCGGGTCTCCGTGGAACTTGCCGCGCAACTCCGGGTTCTGCGTCGCGATGCCCACCGGACAGGTGTCCTTGTGGCACACGCGCATCATGATGCAGCCGGAGACGACGAGCGGTGCGGTGGCGAAGCCGAACTCCTCCGCCCCGAGCAATGCGGCGATGAGTACGTCGCGACCGGTCTTCAGCTGCCCGTCGCACTGGACGACGATCCGGTCACGCAGACCGTTGAGCAGCAGGGTCTGCTGAGTCTCGGCCAGGCCGAGCTCCCATGGACCGCCCGCGTGCTTGACCGACGTCAGGGGTGCCGCGCCGGTGCCGCCGTCGTGGCCCGAGATGAGGACCACGTCGGCCTTGGCCTTCGACACGCCCGCGGCGACGGTGCCCACGCCGAGTTCGGAGACGAGCTTGACGTGCACCCGCGCAGAGGGGTTGGCGCACTTCAGGTCGTGGATGAGCTGCTTGAGATCCTCGATCGAGTAGATGTCGTGGTGCGGCGGCGGGGAGATGAGCCCCACGCCAGGCGTCGAATGGCGAGTCTTGGCCACCCACGGGTACACCTTGGGGCCGGGCAGCTGGCCGCCCTCGCCGGGCTTGGCGCCCTGCGCCATCTTGATCTGAATGTCGTCGGCGTAGGTCAGGTATTCCGACGTGACGCCGAAGCGTCCGGACGCAACCTGCTTGATCGCCGAGCGCCGCTGCGGATCGTGGAGGCGCTCGGAATCCTCGCCGCCCTCACCGGTGTTGGATTTGGCCCCGATGCGGTTCATCGCGACGGCAAGCGTCTGGTGGGCCTCCATCGAGATGGAGCCGTAGCTCATGGCGCCGGTGGAGAACCGCTTGACGATCTCGGAGGCGGGCTCCACCTCGTCGATGCTGATCGGCTCTCGCTCGTTGAGCTTCATCAGCGAGCGAAGCGTCATGATGCGGGCGGCGTTGTCGTTGACCAGCGAGGAGTAGCGCTTGAAGGCTTGGTAGTCGCCGGTCTGCGTCGAGTGCTGGAGTCGGAACACGGTCTCCGGGTCGAACAGGTGCGGTTCGCCCTCGCGGCGCCACTGGTACTCGCCACCAACCGGCAGGTCGCTGTGGGCCAGCGGGATGCCGTCCTCCGGGTAGGCCCGCAGGTGGCGCTGCCGGATCTCTTCGGCCAGCTCGTCGAGGCCCAGCCCGCCGAGGCGCGAGGAGGTGCCGGTGAAGTACTGGTCGATGACGTCCTGGCTCAGGCCAACGGCCTCGAAGATCTGGGCGCCGGTGTAGGAGGCGATGGTGCTGACGCCCATCTTGCTCATCACCTTGAGCACGCCCTTGGCCAGGCCCTTCGCGATGTTGTCGATCGCCTCTTCGGGCGTCACCTCGACGAACACCTCGCGGCGGGCCAGATCCTCTGCGGACTCGAACGCCAGGTACGGGTTGACGGCGGCGGCGCCGTAACCGAGCAGCAGGGCGACGTGGTGCACTTCGCGCACGTCGCCGGCCTCGACGACGATGCCCACCTGCGTGCGGGTCTTCTCGCGCACCAAGTGGTGGTGGATCGCGGCGGTCAGCAGCAGCGACGGAATCGGCGCCAGATCCGTGGTGGAGTGGCGATCCGACAACACAATGGCGCGGGCGCCGCCACGGATGGCGGCCGACACCTCGTGGCACAGCTCCTCGATCCGGCGGCCGAGCGCCTTGCCGCCGCCGGCCACCTTGTAGAGGCCCTTGACGACGTGGGTCGCGTAGCCGGGCAGGTCGCCGTCGCGGCCCAGCCGGACGATCTTGGCCAGCTGTTCCGAATCCAGGATGGGCTTGTTCATGATGATGATGCGGGCCGCCTCTGGCACCGGCTCGAGCAGGTTACGCTCGGGCCCGATCTTGGCGGTGAGCGACGTGACGAGCTCCTCGCGGATCGCGTCGAGCGGCGGGTTGGTGACCTGCGCGAACAGCTGCGTGAAGTAGTCGAAGATCATGCGCGGGCGGGAGCTGAGCACCGCCAGCGGCGTGTCGGTGCCCATGGAGCCGATCGCTTCGGCGCCGACGTTGGCCATCGGTGCGATGAGCAGGCGCAGCTCCTCCTCGGTGTAGCCGAAGACCTGCTGTCGACGGATGACCGAGCTGTGCGAGTGCACGATGTGCGCGCGGCTGGGGAGCTTGTCGAGCTCGATCTTGTTGTCGGCCACCCACTGGCCGTAGGGGTGCTCGGCGGCCAGCTGCCCCTTCACCTCGTCGTCGGACAGGATCTTGTGCTGCTCCAGATCCACCAGGAGCATGCGGCCGGGCTGGAGCCGTCCCTTGCGGACGACGTCCTGATGGGCGATCGGGAGCACGCCGGCCTCCGAGGCGAAGACCACCAAGCCGTCGGCGGTCTCCCAGTAGCGTCCAGGTCGGAGGCCGTTGCGGTCGAGACAGCCGCCGATGATGGAGCCGTCGGTGAAGGTCATGCAGGCAGGACCGTCCCACGGTTCCATGATCATCGAGTGGAATTCGTAGAAGGCGCGGCGTTCGGCGTCCATCTCGGCGTGCTTCTCCCACGCTTCCGGGATCATCATCAGCACCGCGTGGGGCAGGGAGCGGCCGCCGAGGTGCAGCAGTTCCAGCACTTCGTCGAAGGATGCGGAGTCTGAGCCGTCGGGGGTGCACACCGGGAACAAGGCGTCGAGGCCGCCAGGGAACTTGTCGCTGGTCAGCAGCGCCTCGCGGGCGCGCATCCAGTTGCGGTTGCCGCGCACGGTGTTGATCTCGCCGTTGTGGGCGATCATCCGGTACGGGTGCGCCAGTTCCCACGCGGGGAAGGTGTTGGTGGAGAAGCGGGAGTGCACCAGCGCGAGGGCCGATTCGATGCGCGCGTCGTGCAGCTCCGGGAAGACCTCTTCGAGCTGGTCCGTGGTGAGCATGCCCTTGTAGACCAGGGTGCGGGCCGACAGCGACGCGAAGTAGACGCCGGCCTCGTGCTGGGCGCGACGGCGCAGCACATAGGCGTAGCGATCGAGTTCGATGCCGGACTGACCGGAGCGACCCGCGACGACGAGGTGCTCAAAGTGCGGCATCGCGCCGATGGACACGGGCGACAAGGTGGAGGTCTCCACGGGCACGTCTCGCCAGCCGATGACGTCGAGTTCTGCTTCGTCTGCGATCTCCTCGATCTTGGCCTTGGCCGCCTGACGTTCCTCATCGTCGACCGGCAGGAAGGCCATGCCGACCGCGTACTCCCCCGCGTCGGGCAACTGGGCGTCGACGACGCCGCGCAGGAACGCGTCGGGCACCTGGATCAGGATCCCCGCGCCGTCGCCGGCCGCCTCGTCGGCGCCGGTCGCGCCGCGGTGGTCGAGGTTTCTCAGCGCTTCGAGGCCCTGCTCGACGATGGTGTGGGTGGCGATGCCGTCGAGCTTGGCGACGAAGGCGACGCCGCAGGCGTCATGCTCGTAAGCCGGGTCGTACAGACCCACCTTCTCCCGGTGCGGAAACACACTCCTAGCCATGAACCATCGACCTCCTGACATCGCGGCTACCCGACAGATGGAGTGGGCAGCGGTGAAACAGTAAGGGCCAGAAAAACGACGGATCAAGCAGTTCTGGGCTCAGCGAAAACACGTAAAACGATTGTTACGTCGCTGAAACTTTATGCCGGAGTCAGGCGCGGGCCCGATCCACTCCACGGGTGAGGTCGTCGGTGAGCTCACGCAACCGAGCGAGGTCGTTCTGCAGATCCATGCCGTCGGAGTCCAAGCACTTCAGCAGGGCAGAGCCCACGATGACGAGGTCGGCGAAGCTGCCGATCTCAGCGGCCTGGTCGCCGTTGGAGACGCCGAGCCCGATGCCGACGGGCAGGGTGGCGTCGACGCTGCGCGCCCGCTCGACGATCACCGGCGCCGCATCCGACGTGGCATCGCGCGTGCCGGTGACTCCCATCACGCTGGACGCGTACACCCAGCCGCGGCACGACTGCATGGTGAGCGCGATCCGCTCCGCTGTCGACGACGGTGCGATGAGGAAGACTCTGTCGAGCCCGTGGGCGTCGGTGGCTTCGAACCACTCGGGGCAGTCGTCGGGCGGAAGGTCCGGTGTGATGGTTCCGGCCCCGCCGGCGTTGGCCAGATCACGAGCGAACGCGTCGGGCCCGTAGGCCTCCACCAAGTTCCAGTAGGTCATCACCATGGCCGTGGCCCCGGCCTGGGCCACGGCCTCGACGGCGCGGAACGCGTCGCGCGTGCGCACGCCCCGAGCGCGGGCCTTGGTCGTGGCGTTCTGGATGACCAAGCCGTCCATCAACGGGTCTGAGTATGGGATGCCCACTTCGACGATGTCGACGCCGCGGCCGGAGGTTCCCTCTGTGATCGCCTTGACGGCCGAGATCGAATCGGCCACAGACGGGTAGCCGACGGGCAGGTAGCCCACCAGTGCCGGGCGGCCTTCGTCGAGGCACTGTGCGACGACCTTGCCAGAGATGCCGAGGCGCTCGGGATCAGTGAACTGGCTCATGACAGCGCTCCAACCGTCTTGTCCGGCTCCCCGGCCAGGCCGAAGTACTCGAACGCCGTGGCCACGTCCTTGTCGCCGCGCCCCGAGAGGCACACGAGGATCGACGGTGTGGCGTCGGGATCCTCCTCGGCGATCCGCCGGCCCAGCCGCAGCGCCCCGGCGAGGGCGTGGGCCGATTCGATGGCGGGGA
>DYZF01000289.1 GCA_020741375.1 Tessaracoccus flavescens | reverse complement strand
TTGGTGGCGTTGCACACGGCTTGCACTAGGGACGACGACGGCCCCTCATCCTCGGCGCTCCGGCTCCTAGGCCCGGTAGGGGCTGGCGAGCCGTGGTTGGGGCGAGTGTGACGGGGATGGGGCCTTCTCGCCCAGGGGCTGTTCACGCGCTTATCGCGCGCGTGTAGGCCCCAACGCCCGACCCACCGCGAAGGCCCCATCCCCGCCCCACTCTCGATAACTGGTAACAGTCTCCGCACGGAGAGCCCGGATGCCCGGCCTACCGCGAAGGCCCCATCCCCGCCCCACTCTTGACGTGCCGGCCGCGACGCACCGTGATGGCAATCCCGGTGGCGTGGCCTTGTCGCCGCCGACAAGTACAGTTGGCAGCACTTATCAAGGAGTGCCCGTGATCGAGCCAGTGAACAAGGCCATGCAACTGCAGTTCCCGCAGCACGTGGGGGAGTTCCCCACCTACGAGGAGGCGCAGGCTGCCGTCGACTATCTCTCAGACCAGAAGTTCCCCGTCGAGAACGTGATGATCGTCGGCACCAACCTCAAGGTCCTGGAGCGCGTGACCGGGCGCCGCACGTGGGCGACCGTCATCGGCGAAGGCGTTGTCTCCGGCATCTCCACCGGCCTCTTCGTCGGCCTGATGCTGATGCTGTTCGTCAGCCCCGGCAACATCAACATGCTGCTGGTGGGCCTCCTCATGGGCATCATCTTCGGCATCATCGCCAGGGCCTTGGCCTACACGCTGAGCGGCGGCAAGCGCGATTTCAACTCCGCCCGCCAGATCATCGCCACCAGCTACGAAGTGCTGGCCGAGCACAAGGTGGCGCAGCAGGCCCGCGACCTCCTGGCCCAGCGCCCCGGCGCCCGTGCCGCGATGTTCGAGTGAGCGCTGAGCACTGGGATTCGCTGTACTCCCACCCCAACCACGTCTTCGGTTACAAGCCCAACGACTACCTCAAGGAGCACGCCCGGATGCTCAAGCCGGGCTCGCGCGTGCTCTGCCTCGGCGACGGCGAGGGCCGCAACGGCGTCTGGCTGGCTGAACGCGGCCACGACGTCGTCAGCCTCGACGTGTCCCGCGTCGGGCTCGACAAGGCCGAGGCCCTAGCCGCCGAAAAGGGCGTCTCCATCGAGACCTGGCACGTCGATCTGGCCGACTGGGTGGAGCACCCAGACCCGGAGCGTCCGTGGGATGCTGTGGTCGCGATCTTCGTGCACCTCCCACCGCCTCTTCGTCGACGCGTGGCCGAGGTGGCGACGCGGCAGTCGCGCCCCGGCGCCACCCTGATCCTCGAGGCCTACACGCCCGCCCAACTAGCGCTCGGCACGGGCGGACCGAAGAACCCTGAGCTGCTCATGACTCGCAGCGACGTGCAGGCCGATTGGCAGGGATGGCACCTCGAGGTGCGGCTCGTCGAACGACGCATCTTCGAGGGCATGGGCCACCAAGGCCTATCCTCCGTCGTCCAGGCACTGGGGCAGCGGCTAGGTTAGAACCAACCGAAGGAGCACCTGATGAAGCTGAACGCGACCGTTTTCAACCCCGACGCACTCGACAAGCCGATCCTGCTCGTGGGTCCCAGCTTGGGCGGCAACGTCACGCACCAGTGGGAGCACGTCGCCCAGCTGCTGCGCGACGACGCCCGCGTCGTCTTCGTCGACCTGCCGGGCACCGGTGTCGCCCCCGTGTGGGACGACGCGGTGGAGCCCACGCTCGACAACATCGCCGCCGGCATCGCCGAGGTGGCCCAGAGCGCGCTGGCCGAGGCCCCGCACGACGTCCCGGTCTACTTCGCCGGTCTTTCGATCTCCGGCGCTACGGCGCTTCACCTCGCCCGGGATTACGACAAGCTCTTCGACGGCGTCGCCGTCGTCGCCTCCGCGGCCCAGGTGGGGGAGCCCGACCGCTGGCTCGAGCGCGCCCAACTCGTCGAGGAATCCGGCACGCAGCAGCTGGTGGACGAGACCACGAAGCGCTGGTTCACTCCCGCCTTCATCGCCGCGAACCCCGGTGTCGTCGACGCCGTGATGGAGGGCGTGGCGGTTGCCGACGATCACTCCTACGCACAGCTCTGCCGCGCGCTGGCCACGCACGACATGCGCGACGACCTCTCGCTGCTGCGCATCCCCGTCGTCCTGATCGCCGGCGAGCGTGATTCGTCCACCCCGATCGGCAACGTGGAGCAGGTGGCGGAATCGGTGCTGCGCGGCGAACTGCACGTCGTCGACGGCGCCGCGCACCAAGTGACCGTGGCTGCGCCCACCGAGGTGGCCGACATCCTGCGCCGTCTCGTGACGCGCGGACGCATCTCGCGCGTCACCTCCGAGTCGGTCGACTAAGGGCTCAGTGCCAGGTGCTGGGGCCGGTTGATCCGGCGCGGTACTCGTCTAGCGGCACCTCGCCGGCTGCCCACGCGTCGAACACCGGCGTCAGGATGCGCCACAGCTCCTCGGTGGCGTCGCCGCGCACGGCCAGCAGCGGATCGCCCGCCAGGATGCCGTCGAGGATTTCGCCGTAGGGCCGCACCGGGCTCTCCGAGAGCTCGGCCGAGAGCGTTGTCTGTTCCAGATCCCACCGGTTGCCCTCGGCGTTGGTGGCGATCCCCAGCGCGAGCGTCTCTGGCGTCAACCCGATCACCAGCAGGTTCGGGGCGGCGTGGTTGATGAACCCCTCGGGCAGATACGCCACGGGGCGGTACTTCACGACGATGCCGCGGAAGCCGTCGCCCAGCGCCTTGCCGGAACGCAGCCGGATCGGCACGCCCGCCCAGCGGGAATTGCGGATCTCGACGGTGACCTCGGCCAGCGTCTCCGTGTTGCGGCTGGCGTCGACGCCCTCTTCAGCGACGTAATCGGGGATCTCGCGACCCTCGATGCTGCCTGCCGTGTAGCGGGCACGACGCGACGTCGTCGGATCGTCGTTCCACAGGTGGGTGGCGCGCAGGACGTGGGCGATCAGATCGCGCAGCTCCAACTCGTCCATCCGGGCGGGCTCCTCCATGGCGAACATCGCCATGACGAGGAGGAGGTGCGATTGGATCATGTCCTTCATCGCGCCCGCGCCGTCGTAGTAGCCCGCGCGTCCCTCGAGGGCGAGAGTCTCGTCGGCGATGATCTCGACGCGTTCGATGTTGGCGCTGTTCCAGCTGGGCTCGAAGATGCGGTTGCCGAACCGCAGGCCCAGCAGGTTGAGCACCGTGGCCTTGCCGAGGAAGTGGTCCACGCGGAAGATCTGCGATTCGGGCACGACGGTGGCCAAGAGTTCGTTGAGCTTCTTGGCCGTGGCGTAGCTGGTGCCGAACGGCTTCTCCAGCGCGAGCCGCAGCCCGTCGGGGAGCTCCAGGTCGCTCAGCACCTCGATGGATCGCTCCGTGATGTGCGGCGGAAGCGCGAAGTACAGGACGATGGGGCGCCCCGCCTCGGCGAGCTCGTTCAGGAACGCGCCCATCGCGGCGCCGTCGGTGGCATCGAGCTTCACGTAGCGGGTGCGCTCGACGACGGCGTTGGCCTTGTCGCCCGGGCAGCCGCCGTCGGCCATCGACTGGCGCACGCGCGCCTCCCACTCCCCGGAGCTGAGATCGTCGAAGGCCGCGCCGATCAGGTGGACGTCGTAGCCGCCGCCGTTGTGCAGCAGCGTGGCCAAGCCGGGCAGGAGCAGCCGCTCTGTCAGGTCGCCGGATGCGCCCAGGATGACGAGGGTGACGGACGTCGTGGTGGTGTCGCTCATGCGCTCGCTTGCTGGTGCTTCTTCAACCAGGCCTCGACCTCGTCGGGGTCGCGGGGGAGAGCTGCGGACAGGTTGACCGGCTCGCCCTCGGTGATGAGGATGTCATCCTCGATGCGGATGCCGATGCCGCGGTACTCCTCGGGCACCAGCAGATCGGTGGACTTGAAGTAGATGCCGGGCTCCACCGTGATGATCATGCCCGCGCGCAGCGTGCCCAGACGGTAGTTCTCCATCTTGGCCCGCGCGCAGTCGTGCACGTCCAACCCGAGGTGGTGCGAGGTGCCGTGGACCATCCAGCGTCGGTGGAAGCCGCCGTCGAGCTCCAAGGATTCGGCGGGCGTCGTCGGGAGGATGCCGAGCTCGGCGAAGAAGTCGGCCAGGACGGCGATGGCGGCGGCGTGCACGTCGGCGAACTTGGCGCCGTCGCGACATGCGTTGATGCCCGCGGTCTGCGCGGCCAGCACCGCCTCGTACACGCGGCGCTGTGGCTCGCTGAATTTGCCGTTGACCGGCATGGTGCGGGTGACGTCGGCGGTGTAGAGGGTGTCCACCTCCACGCCCGCGTCGAGCAGCAGGAGGTCGCCGTCGACGAGGTCGCCGTCGTTGCGGATCCAGTGCAGGGTGTTGGCGTGATCGCCGCCGGCGGAGATGGTGTCGTAACCGACGGCGTTGCCGAGGTGACGCGCGTGGAGGCCGAAGATGCCCTCCACCCAGCGCTCGCCGCGACCGTTGGCCACCGCGTTGGGCAGCTCGCGGGCGACGGCCTCGAAGCCGACGGTGGTGGCGGCGCAGGCGCGCTTCATCTCCTCGATCTCGAACTCGTCCTTCACGAAGCGGGCCTCGGAGGCCATGGTCTCCAAGTCGGCGTCGAGTTCGTGATCGACCTCACCGCGGATGTCGTCGACGAGGGCGTCGATGTCGGCGTCGACGCCACGGATGATGAGCAGCTTCTCGCCGGCCTCCTTGAGGCGGTCCTCGAGCTCCTCGATGTGACGGCACTCGAAGCCGATCGCCGCCTCCATCTCCTCCAACGAATCGCGTTGGCCCACCCACATCTCGCCGTAGCGGGCGTCGGCGTAGAACTCGCGGTCGGTGCGCGGGGCGCGGGGGCGGAAGTACAGGGTGGCCTCCGCGTTGCGGATCACCAGCACCGCGTCGGGCTCGCGGTCCATGCCGAGGCCCGAGTAGTAGGTGAACGCCGTGTAGGGGCGGAAGCGGTAGTCGGTGTCGTTGGAGCGCACCTTGAACTGGCCCGCGGGGATGACCAACGTGTAGTCCTCGTACTCCGCGGCCAGAGCCTTGCGGCGCTTCGCGGTGTACGGGGCTGCGGGGATCCGGTCCGGCAACTGGTCCGAGTAAGGCGCCCAGTCGCTGACGATGAACTTCTTGAACGCCTCGGAGTAGGGGTCGCGGCGGTTCTCGTTGGTGTCGGTCATGCCCGCCACTCTACGCCCAGCGCCCAGCCGCAGGGGAAGCGTGAATTCCGGTTCGCTAGACCTTCCTGATCATGATCGACTCGATGGCGTGGGTCTCGTCCTTGACGAGGATCGCGGTGGCCCGCTCCCTTGTGGGCGCGATGTTCTGCCGCAGGTTGGGGCCGTTGATCGCCTCCCACACCTTCGAGCCCATCTCGCGGGCTTCGTCGTCGCTCAACTCGGCGTAGCGGCGGAAGAAGCTGTGCTCGTCCTGGAAGGCCGTTCGCTGAAGCGTGAGGAACCGCTCCAAGAACCATTCCTTGATGTCGGACTCCTCGGCGTCGACGAAGACGGAGAAGTCGAAGAAGTCGGACACGGCCAAGCCCGGGCGGCCGTCGGCTTCGACACGGGCTGGCTGCAGCACGTTCAGGCCCTCGATGATGAGGATGTCCGGGCGCTCGACCACGATCTTCTCGCCCTCGACGATGTCGTACACGTGGTGGCTGTAGACGGGGGCCTCGACGCGTTGCTCGCCGGACTTGACGTCCATGACGAACTGAAGAAGGGCGCGGCGGTCGTAGGACTCGGGGAAGCCCTTCTTCTCCGCGATGCCGCGTCGTTCAAGCTCCGCGTTGGGGTAGAGGAAGCCGTCGGTGGTGATCAGATCCACTTTCGGGCTACCCGGCGCGCGGCGCAGGAGTTCCTGCAGCAGGCGCGACACCGTCGATTTGCCCACAGCCACCGAGCCGGCCACGCCGATCACGAAGGGAGTGCGCTGCACATCGAGGCCCAGGAACTTGTTGCTCTGCGAGTAGAGCCGGCCGGTGTTGACCATGTGCAGGTGAAGCAGCTGCG
The DNA here is from genome assembly GCA_020741375.1 of Tessaracoccus flavescens. Classification (GTDB taxonomy): domain Bacteria; phylum Actinomycetota; class Actinomycetes; order Propionibacteriales; family Propionibacteriaceae; genus Arachnia; species Arachnia flavescens_A. The sequence continues at coordinate 19,863 of DYZF01000289.1, read as the reverse complement.
TGAGCGGACGGTACACCTCGGCCACGTCCTGGGACGAGGTCGGGTCGCCGAGACCGCGCAGGCGCGCAAGGGTGTCTTCGTCGATACGGATCTGGGTCGCGTTGGACAGCGCTGCCCATGCCTGACGCTCCAGCGTGACGTAGGGTCCGGACACGAAACTCCTTCGTTGAGTAGGTCGCGGGCCAGCATATAGGTAGCGCTTCAGCCGCGGGCGAGCCGGGCATGAAACATGCCAGGTGTCAAATGTCAAGAATCGCTCACGCATGATGTACGGTTCTCCGCGTGTGTGGAATCGTTGGATACCTCGGTAATCGTGTTGGACTAGACGTCGTGCTCGCCGGCCTGCGCCGGCTGGAGTACCGCGGATATGACTCGGCGGGCATCGCAGTGCCCAGCCAAGGCTCTATTGACTACCGCAAGAAGGCGGGCAAGATCGTCAACCTCACCGGTGAGATCGAGGCCAACCCGCTGCCCGAGGAGGGCATCGCCATCGGCCACACGAGGTGGGCCACGCACGGTGCTCCCACCGACGAGAACTCGCACCCGCACGTCGCGGACCGCATCGCCATCGTGCACAACGGCATCATCGAGAACCACGAGCAGCTGCGCGGGGAGCTCGGCGACGTCGAGTTCTCCTCCCAGACCGACTCCGAGGTCGCGGCCCACCTCCTCCGACGCGAGGTGGAGCGCGGAGCCGGCCTCGTCGACGCCATGCGCACCGTCGTGGCGAAGCTCGAGGGCGCCTTCACGCTGGTGGCCGTCGACGCAAAGGAGCCCGAGCGGATCGTCGCCGCCCGCCGCAACTCGCCGCTCGTGGTGGGTGTGGGCGACAGCGAGTACTTCTTGGCCTCCGACGTCGCGGCCTTCATCGAGTACACGCGCGACGCCGTCGAGCTGGGCCAGGACCAGATCGTCGAGCTGACCCGCGAGGGCGTCAACGTCACCACCTTCGACGGCGCCCCCGCCGAGACCAAGGCATTCCACGTCGATTGGGATCTCGCCGCCGCGCAGAAGCAGGGCTACGACTGGTTCATGCGCAAGGAGATCTTCGAGCAGCCCAAGGCTGTCGCGGACACGCTGCTCGGCCGTCTGAACGAGCGCGGCGAGCTGGTGCTCGATGAACTGCGGATCAGCCCCGAGACGCTGCGTCGCGTCAACAAGATCGTCATCGTCGCCTGCGGCACCGCGTACTACGCCGGCCTCGTCGCCAAGTACGCCATCGAGCACTGGACCCGCATCCCGTGCGAGGTGGAGGTGGCCTCGGAGTTCCGCTACCGCGATCCGATCATCGATCCGATGACGCTGGTGGTCACCATCTCCCAGTCGGGCGAAACCGCAGACACCCTCATGGCCATCCGTCACGCCCGCGAGCAGCACGCCAAGGTGGTGGCGATCTGCAACACCAACGGCGCCACGATCCCGCGCGAATCCGACGCCGTCATCTACACCCACGCCGGCCCCGAGATCGGCGTCGCGTCCACCAAGGGCTTCACCACCCAGCTGGTGGCCTGCTACCTGCTCGGCCTGTATCTGGCTCAGGTGCGCGGCATGAAGTACGGCGACGAGATCGCCGCCCTTCTCTCCGAGCTGGAGCGCATGCCGCAGGCCATCCAGATGATGCTGGACAACCAGCAGCAGGTGCTGGATCTGGCCGCAGAGCTCGTGGACGAGAACTCCGTCCTCTTCCTGGGCCGCCACGTCGGCTACCCGGTGGCGCTCGAAGGCGCACTGAAGCTGAAGGAACTCGCCTACATCCACGCCGAGGGGTTCCCGGCGGGTGAGCTCAAGCACGGCCCGATCGCACTAGTGAGCGACAACCTGCCGATGTTCGTCGTCGTGCCGCCGCACGGCCGCGACCAGCTGCGAGACAAGGTGATCTCCAACATCGCCGAGGTCCGCGCCCGCGGCGCCCGCACCATCGTGTTGGCCGAGGGCGGCGACGACGAGGCCCGCGCCAACGCCGACACGTTCATCGAACTGCCGAAGGTGTCCACGCTGCTGCAGCCTCTGGTGTCGATCATCCCGCTGCAGATCTTTGCCTGCGAGCTGGCGACGGTGAAGGGCCACGACGTGGATCAGCCGCGCAACCTCGCCAAGTCGGTCACGGTCGAGTAGGCGATTCGCGGGATCGCCTAGGGTGAGCCCATGATCATCGGCATCGGCACAGACCTGTGCGTCATCGAGCGCTTCCGGGACATGCTGGAGCGCCGCCCCGGTCTGGCGGAACGGCTGCTGACGCCGTCGGAACGGGCGCTGTCGATCGAATCGCAGGCCGCGCGCTTCTCGGCGAAGGAGGCCCTCGCGAAGGCGCTCTCCTCGCCGGGTGGCATGCGGTGGCTCGACTGTGAGGTGGTGAAATCGCCCGACGGTGACCCGCGGTTCGTGACCACCGGCTCTGTGGCCGCGCGGATCGAGGAGCTCGGCATCGAACGGATCCACCTGTCGATCAGCCACGACGGCGGCTTCGCCACGACGATGGTGGTGTGCGAGCGATGAAACACGTGATCAGCGCGCAGGCCATGCGTGAGGCCGAGCAGGCCGTCTTCCGCACCGAGCCCGACGCCGACCTGATGGCCAGGGCCGCCGCGGAGGTGGCTCGGGTGGCGGCAGCGGTCGTGCCCGACGGACCCGTCCTCGTCGTCGTGGGCCCGGGCAACAACGGCGGGGACGGCCTCTTCGCCGCCGCAACGTTGGCGGCCGGCCGCCCCGTCTACCTGTGGCTGGCGCTCCACCACGCCCACGAGGCCGGCCTCACGGCGGCACTGGCCGCCGGCTGCGCCGAGTTGGACGCCGTCGCCGCCGTCGAGATGCTCGCCGATGTGGCACTGGTAATAGACGCCTTCACTGGGTTGAGCTCGCGGCCGGGCTTGCCCGACGCCGTCGGCACGTTCGCGCAGGTGTGCACTGATCTGCGCGTCCCGGTGCTTGCCGTCGATCTGCCCAGTGGGCTCGACGCCGACTCAGGCCGCCTGCACCGCAGTTTCGTTGCGCAGCACACGGTTACGTTCGCAGCCCTGAAGGCGTGCCACGTCCAATCGCCGGCGGCAGCGCGCTGCGGCGAGGTGTACGTCGTCGACATCGGCGTGGAGATCGCACCAGGGGCGCTGCGGCAGGCCGAGCCGGCCGATGTCGCCCGCTGGTGGCCCGTGCCCGACGCTGGATCCGACAAGTACTCGCGCGGCGTCGTCATGATCGACACGGGATCTGAGCAGTATCAGGGCGCGGCGCTGCTCTCGTGTTCCGGCGCCCTGCACGCCGGGGTGGGCATGGTCCGCTACACCGGGCGGGCGCCCTCAGGCCTGGTGCTGTCGCGCTTTCCCAGCGTCGTGATCGGTGAGGGGCGCGCCCAGTCCATCGTGTTGGGCTCCGGTTGGGGAGACATCGACGGCGCTGAGGGGCGCGTGGCGATCGCCAAGATGCATGGCCTGCCTGCGGTCGCCGATGCCGATGCCCTCTACTCGTTACCTTCCGGGCGCCTCGACGGCTGGCTGCTGACGCCGCACGCGGGCGAGTTGGCGCGCATGTTGGGGTGCAGCAGGCTCCACGTGGAGACCGAGCCGCTGGTGTGCGCCCGCGAACTGGCGCGGCATTCCGGCGCGACGGTCCTGCTCAAGGGGGCGACGCAGTACGTGGCGGAGCCGACGGGGCGCGTCACCATCGCCGTGCCCGGACCGGGCTGGACTGCGCAGGCAGGATCTGGTGACGTGCTGGCCGGGGTCTGCGGGGCACTACTGGCGGCCGGCCTCCCGGCGTGGCAGGCGGGCGTCGTGGGTGCGAGCGTGCAGGCGATGGCTGCGGCGGCCAATCCCGGGCCGTATCCCCCGGATCAGTTGGCGTTGAAGTTGCCGGCGTTGATCGCCCAGTTGACGGCATAACGGGCGCAGCTGCTCGGCGAGGAGGTCAGGCGACCTTGAGGCGGCCGCGCACCGAGAGGCCGATCGCCTTCTCGTAGTGGCCCACTAACTCGCCACACACGTTGCGCCACGTGCGATCGAGCACCGAATTGCGCGCGGCCAGCCCGAACGCGGCGCGCTTGGCGTCGTCGCCGATGAGATCGACGACGTGGCTGCGCATCTCCAAGATGTCGCCCGGGCGGTACAGCCAGCCGGTGCGGGAGTTGTCGATGAGATCGATGGGGCCGCCGCGGCGGGGAGCGATCACCGGGAGCCCGGCAGCCTTCGCCTCCTGGATGGACTGGCAGAAGGTCTCGAGATCGCCGGGCGCCACGAACAGATCGAGGCTGGCGAGCGTCGTCGGGAGCGCCTCGCCCGTCAACTGGCCGAGGAACACTGCGCGGGGGAGAGCCTCTTCCAACTGGGTCCGCAGCGGGCCGTCGCCGATGATCACCAAGCGGGTGTTGGGCAGGTCTGCGATGGCGCGGAGATCGTCGACGCGCTTCTCGGCAGCCAGGCGGCCCATGTAGCCGATGAGCCGCTCGCCGTTGGGGGCGTAGCGGGCGCGGAACGCCGCGTCGCGCTTGCCGGGGTTGAACCGCACCGCATCGACGCCGCGGCCCCAGACACCGACCCGCGGCACGCCTTGCGTGATCAGCTGGTCGCGGGCGAACGTGGACGGCGCGAAGTTCAGCGACGCCAAGGAGTGAACTTGGCGGACGCGGTGCCAGAGGACGGGCTCCAGCTGGGGGAAGCCGTAGCGGGCCGCGTACGTGGGGATCTCGGTTTGGTAGATGCCCACCATGGGAATGCCCAGTTTCGAGGCGACCGACGCGGCCTTGTAGCCCACCACGAAGGGGGCCGCTAGGTGGATGACGTCTGGCTGGAAGTTCGTCAGCATGCGGCCGACCGTGTAGGTGGGAGTGGTCACCACGCGGACGGCGTCGTAGCCCGGCAAGCCGATGGAGGTGAGGGTGTGGACGGGGTAGCCGACGGCCTCACGGGGTGTCTTGTCGCCGTCGGCGGGTGCCAGCACCATCGCCTCATGACCCTCGGCACGGAGGTACTCCAGGACTCGAAGGACAGAATTGGTGACGCCATTGACGTTCGGGAGGAAGGACTCCGCGACCACAGCAACTCGCACATCACCCATCATACGCCCGAGAGTGAATACCCGCTCTGGCTTGGGGAAACGCCGGGTTAACGGCGGGTGATGCCTTGGGCCATCAGCTCGATTGGGGATTCCGGCGCGGAAGGCCTACACTTGATGGGCCCGGTTGAGACGCGCAAGCGTCGGGGCGCGAAAGCGCCTGAGTGTGAATGTGAGCGGGCAGTCCAGAGTCAGGTGGACTACTTTCCCTGGCCGAATTTCCCCTCCACTCCTGCAAAAGGATGTTTTTTCATGACCGCACCCGGCCGTAAATCTCGATGGACCCCTGAACAGCGCGCTGCCAAGGGCCGCGCGCCCCAACGCCGAGGCGGGCGCACCGACGCCCCCGGCGACAAGCCGCTCAACCGTAAGCAGCGCCGTGCGTTGCAGTTCGGCGGCGACGCTGCCGCGCAGCAGCCCCAGACCGAGCGCCGCGAGGAGCGCCGCGACGATCGTCCCCGCCGCGATTCGTGGGGTTCCCGCGACGACCGCGGTGGCCGTGACGGTCGCGCCAGCCGCGACGACCGTCGTGAAGATCGCGGCCGTGATGATCGCCGCGACGACCGCCGCGGTGGATTCTCCGAGCGCCGCGACGACCGACCCCGCCGTGACTCGTGGGGTTCCCGCGATGATCGCCCGCGTCGCGATTCGTGGGGTTCCCGCGATGATCGCCGCGACAACCGTGGCGACGACCGTCGTTCCTCGTGGGGTGACCGCGACGGCGGCTTCCGTCGCGACGACCGTCCTCGCCGCGATTCGTGGGGCGACCGCGACAACCGTGACGAGCGTCGTTCCTCGTGGGGTGACCGCGACGGCGGCTTCCGTCGCGACGACCGCCCGCGCCGCGATGCGTGGGGCGACCGCGACGACCGTCGCTCCCGCCGCGACGATCGTGGCCCCCGCCCGATCCACCAGCGCGGCGAATCCCGCCGCAACTTCGAGCCCCGCGGACACGAGGAGCGCCGTCGTCCGTTCAATCGCGACGACCGCGCAGGCCGCGATGACCGCGCCCCTCGCACGGAGGAGTGGAACGCCGAGGAAGCCGACCAGATGAGCTGGTCGGAGACCGTCGTCGAGGGCGTCGAGGGCGAGATCACCTCCGGCTTCCTCGAGCTTGGCGTTGCTGAGCCCCTCGTGCGCATCCTGGCCAGCCAGGGCATCACCGAGCCGTTCCCGATTCAGGCGGCCACCATCGGCGACGCTATCGCAGGGCGCGACGTGCTCGGCCGCGGCCGCACCGGCTCCGGCAAGACGCTGGCCTTCGGCCTGCCGCTGCTGACCCGCCTGGCGCAGGGCACCCCCGTTGGCAGCCCCCGCGCCATGATCCTCACGCCCACCCGCGAACTGGCGCTGCAGATCGCCGACAACCTGTCGCCGCTGGCGACCGCCGTCGGCATGCACCTCACGCTCATCGCCGGCGGCATGGCCTACGGTCCGCAGATCAAGGCCTTCGAGCGCGGCGTCGATATCGTCGTCGCCACTCCCGGCCGCATGATCGACCTGATGGAGCAGGGCGCCGCAGACCTCAGCCAGGTGGAAGTGACCGTCCTCGACGAGGCCGACCACATGGCAGACCTCGGCTTCACCAAGGACGTCCGCACCCTCCTCGACGCCACCCCCGAGGGCGGGCAGCGGCTGCTGTTCTCCGCCACGCTGGACGAGGCCGTCGACAAGATCGTGCGCGATTACCTGAGCGATCCGGTCACCCACGAGGTGGACTCCGGCCAGGCGTCGGTGACCACCATGCACCACCGCCCGCTGCTCGTGAAGCCGCACCACAAGAACCAGGTGACCGCCGAGATCGCGAACCGCGACGGCCGCACCGTCCTGTTCGCCCGCACCCAGATGGGCACAGACCGCATCGCCGGTCAGCTCCGCGAGGCCGGCGTCATGGCCGGCGCCCTCCACGGCGGCCTGACGCAGGGCGCCCGCGCGCGCATCCTCGCGGCCTTCCGTGAGGGCACCGTCCCCGTGCTGGTGGCCACCGACGTCGCAGCCCGCGGCATCCACGTCGACGACGTGACGCTCGTGCTGCAGGTGGACCCGCCCCGCGATTCCAAGGACTACCTCCACCGCGCCGGCCGCACCGCCCGCGCCGGCCACGAGGGCGTCGTCGCGACAGTCGTCCTTCCGCACCAGCGCCGCATGGCCCAGCGTCTGCTCGGCCAGGCCGGTGTCAAGGTGGACGCTCTCGAAGTGGAGCCCGGCAGCGACGATCTGCGCGAAGCCACCGGCGCTCGCCCCACCTCGGGGGTTGAGATCCCGGAGGCCGATTACTTGGCGCTCATCGCGCCCAAGCAGCAGCCCCGTAAGCGTCATTTCGACGGCGGCGGCCGTGGGCGTGGACGCGGCGGGTTCGGCGGCCGAGGCCGTGGCGGATATCGCGGGGATCGCTACTAAGCTGTCCCGTCTATGGAATCTGAGCTGACCCTTCGGGTCGCGACGCCTGACGACGCGCCCGAATTGTTGCGGGTGATCCGCGCCGCCTTCTCGGCGCGGCCACCCGTCGACCCCCCGGCCGACGCGCTGGGCGACACCATCGACGACATCGCCGCGGCCCTGCGCGCCGGGGCCGGTATCGTCGCGGAGGCCGACGGCGAACTCGTCGGCGGCCTGCTCATCGATCTCAACGACGGCGTCGCCACCCTCCGGCGCGTCTCGGTGGTGCCGACGTGGTCGCGCAACGGGTTGGCACGATCGATCGTGGAAGCGGCGTTCGGGGTCGCGGCAGAGCTCGGCGCCCACACTGCCCAGCTCATCGCGCGCGAGGAGTTCCCGCAACTGATCCAGTGGTGGCGCGACGGCGGCTTCGAGGTGATCGACACCGTCCCGCACGGCGTACTGATGAGCCGTGACCTGCCGGTGGTCGTCGACGTCCCCACCCCCGAGGCGATGCACGCCCTGGGCGTCAAGCTCGCGGGGATTCTGCGTCGCGGCGACCTCATCGTCGCCAGCGGTGACCTCGGGGCCGGTAAGACCACCCTCACGCAGGGCATCGGCGCCGGCCTCGGCGTGGAAGGCCCCGTCATCTCGCCGACGTTCGTCATCTCGCGGGTGCACCGCAGTACGGGCGACGGCCCACACCTGGTGCACGTGGACGCCTACCGGCTCGGCGACGGCTCGGAGTTGGCCGACATCGACCTCGACGCCTCGCTGAGCGAATCGGTCACCCTCGTCGAGTGGGGCCGCGGGCTCGCCGAATGGCTCGCCGACGACCGTCTCGAGATCGACATTGTGCGCGGCCTCGATTCCGACGGCCGCACCGTCTACCTCACCGGCCTCGGCCCCCGCTGGGCCGGTGCCCTCACACCACTGCGGGAGCAGCCATGACCTGGACCCTCGCGATCGACACGAGCCATGTGGTGGCCGTCGGCCTCGCCTACGACGGCGCGCCGCGCGCCCGGGTGATCGTCGACGACACCCGCGCCCACGCCGAAGCCCTCATGCCATCGGTGCTGGAGTGCTGTCGCGAGGCTGGCATCGAGCTGAGCGACGTCGACGAGTTCGTCGTCGGGATGGGGCCCGGCCCCTTCACCGGTCTCCGGGTCGGGGTCGCCACCGCGTGGACCTTGGCCCATCTGGCCGGGCGCGAGCCGCACGGCGTGTGCTCGCTCGACGCGGTCGCCGTCGAATGTGACGTCGACGGTGAATTCGTCGTCGCCGCCGACGCCCGCCGCAAGGAGCTCTATTGGGCCCGTTACGCGGCCGACGGCACGCGGCTCACGGACCCGCAGGTCTCCGCGCCCGAGGAACTTCCCAGCCTCCCGGTTGCGGGAGCCATCCCCGATGCCTACCGACACCTCTTCACCGTCGTCGGCCCCCAGGCCCTCGACCCGGCGGTCATGGCTGCCCGATGGCGGGAGTTGGCTCCGGCCGGCACCGAGCCGTATTACTTGCGCCCCGCCGACGCGACGGTCCCCGGCAAGCCGAAGTCGGCCCTGCCCCGGGTGAGGGCGCGACGATGATCGTCGAGCGAGCCACCACGGCGGACCTGCCCGACATCGTCGAGTTGGAGCACAGCTTCGACACCCCGTGGTCAGAGGATTCGTGGCGTCAAGAGATCGACGGCGACGGCCGCCTTGTACTGATCGCGCGTCGCCGCAAGGGCCTCGTCGCCGGTGTCTCCGCCTTCCAGATCGTCGACGACGTGGCGGATCTGCACCGCATCGTCGTGGCCCCGAGGCAACGGCGGCTCGGCTTCGCCCGCGTCATGCTCGTAACCGGCCTGCAATGGGCCATCCTGCAGGGCGCCACCAGGATGCTGCTCGAGGTGGACTACACCAACGAGGCGGCCATCACGCTGTATCGCGGCTACGGCTTCAAGCAGGTGGCCCTCCGCCGCGACTACTACGGCCCGGGCGCCGACGCGCTGGTGATGGAGCGGGATCTGGCCGGCGTGGATCTAGATTCCGTGGGTGTCTTCGACCTGGAGGTGGCACAGTGACCGAACCGCTGATCTTGGGGCTCGAATCGTCCTGCGACGAAACCGGCGTGGGCATCGTCCGCGGCCGCACCCTTCTCGCCAACGAGGTGGCCAGCTCGGTGGATCTCCACGTCCGCTTCGGCGGGGTGGTGCCCGAGGTGGCCAGCCGTGCGCACCTGTCCGCGCTCATTCCCACGTTGGAACGCGCCGCGGAGAAGGCCGACATCGACCTCGCGGATCTCGACGCGATCGCCGTGACGGCCGGCCCCGGCCTCATGGGTGCGCTCGTCGTGGGCCTCGCCTCCGCCAAGGCACTCGCGGCCTACCTCAACAAGCCTCTCTACGGCGTCAACCACCTCGTTGGCCACGTCGCCGTCGACCTGCTGGATCACGGCGAACTGCCGACGCCCTCGCTCGCGCTGCTGGTCTCCGGCGGCCACACGTCGCTGCTGCACGTGGAGGACATCGCCACGACGATCACGGAGATCGGCTCGACGATCGACGACGCGGCGGGGGAGGCCTACGACAAGGTGGCCCGCATCCTCGGCCTCGCCTACCCGGGCGGGCCGGTGATAGACAAGGCAGCGCAATGGGGCGATCCGACGGCGATCCGCTTCCCGCGCGGCCTCACGGCCCGTCACGACCTGGAGAAGCACCGCTTCGACTTCTCGTTCTCCGGGCTCAAGACGGCCGTGGCGCGTTGGGTGGAGCAGCGGCGCCTCGACGGCCTGGACATCCCCGTCAACGACGTCGCGGCCAGCTTCCAAGAAGCCGTGTGCGACGTGCTGACGGCCAAGACCGTCGACGCCGCCCAGGCATACGGTGTCGACACCATCCTGCTCGGCGGGGGAGTGGCGGCGAACTCCCGGCTCCGCACCTTGCTGGAGGAACGGGCCGCCGCCGTCGGCATCCAGCTGCGACGCCCGCGGCCGGCGCTGTGCACCGACAACGGCGCCATGATCGCCGCCGTCGGAAGTGAAGTGGTGCGCGCCGGTCTGGCGCCGTCGGGGCTGGGAATTTCGGCGCACTCAGGCCTGCCCGTCAGCACCGTCGTCGTTCGCTGACCGCGTACGTGTTCGGGTTGCTAAGCCCCTGATCAGAGGCCTGAAACCGTCCCTTGCGGGTCGATTAGGACACAGGTTGGTAACGATCACGTGAAATGACGTGAGAGGACTTCCCGAAATTACTTGGTTGTCGCTAGGGTTCCAGCCACTGTGGCCCAAACAGGGTCTCTTTTCGTCGGTCTACGACCAAGGAGAATAAATGAAGTTCAAGGGAACTAAGGCCTCCCTCGGCCTGGTGCTCAGCGGCGCTCTGCTGCTGGCTGCGTGCACCAGCCCCGAGGAAGGTACCTCGGCAGCCCCCACCGAGTCCGGTGCGGCCACCTCGGCTGCCCCCACCACGAGCGAGTCGGCCTCCGCGCCTGGTGGCGACGCTGCCGCGGCCGGCTGCCTCCAGGATGTTGGCATTACCGAGACCCAGGACGGCGATGTTCGCTACACCGCCGGCCCCGGCGACTGGAGCGGCTACAACTCGATCACGAGCAAGACCTACTCCACCTACAACTCGGCCGTTGCCGCGCACATGTTCTCGTCCTTCGTGTACTTCGGTACCGATGGCACCATCTGCGACAACACCGACTTCGGCTCCTACGAGGTTGTGTCCGAGGATCCGCTGGAGATCAACTACACCATCTCCGACGACGCTGTCTGGTCTGACGGCACCCCCGTCACCATCAACGACTACCTGATGGACTGGGCCGCCCAGAACCCCGAGTTCCTCGTCCCGGGCTACGCCTCCGGCGAGGACGCTGACGCCAAGCCGGTGTTCGACCACGTGTCGTCCTCCTTCGCGCAGTACGTCCCCGAGGGCCCGCAGGGTGAGGTCGGTGGCAAGACCTTCACCGTCAAGTACTCCTCGCCGTACCCCGATTACAAGCTGATCATCGGCTCCGCCCTTCCGGCTCACGTCATCGCCAAGAACGCCGGCCTCGAGCCCGACGCTCTCGCGCAGGCCGTCCTCGACCGCGACGCTGAGACCATCAAGAAGGCTGCCGAGTTCTGGAACACCGGCTGGGCCTACAACCCGGGCGAGCTTCCGGCTGACATGGGCAACGTCCCCTCCTCCGGCCCCTACAAGCTGAAGGAAGGCGGCTGGACCGCCGGCCAGTCCATCACCCTTGAGGCCAACGAGAACTACTGGGGCACCCCCGCGGGCACCAAGAACCTCGTCTTCCGCTTCATCGATGACGCCGGCCAGCTCCAGGCTCTCCAGAACGGCGACGTTCAGGTGATCCAGCCTCAGGGCACCGTCGACATGGTCGGCCAGCTCGAGGCCATGGGTTCGGCCGTCAAGGTTGAGAACTTCTCCTCCCTCACCTGGGAGCACCTGGACTTCAACTTCCGTGACACCTCCGCTTTCTCGGATGCCAACGGTGGTCTGAAGCTGCGTCAGGCCTTCGCCTACTGCGTGCCCCGTCAGCAGATCGTCGACACCCTGATCAAGCCGATCAACCCTGAGGCTGTCGTCATGAACGCCCGCGAGGTCTTCCCATTCCAGGACAACTACGAGGACGTCGTCTCGGCTTCCTACAACGGTGAGTACGACCAGGTCGACATCGAGAAGGCCAAGGCCCTCGTTGCTGAGACCGGCATGGCCACCCCGATCGACGTTCGCATCGGCTACCGCTCGGGCAACCAGCGTCGTACCGACCAGGTTGCTGCCATCGCCGCATCCTGCAAGGACGCTGGCTTCAACGTGATCGACACCAACGCGGCTGACTTCTTCGAGAAGGACCTGCCCAACGGTGACTACGAAGTTGCTCTGTTCGCGTGGGCTGGCTCCGGCCAGATCGCTTCCGGCCAGAACATCTACGCCACCAACCGCGGCCAGAACTACGGTCAGTACTCCAACGAGGCCGTTGACGCTGCTTGGGAGAAGCTGGCTACCACGCTCGACGAGAGCGTTCAGCTCGAGGCCACCAAGGAAATCGAGAAGGCTCTGTGGGACACCCTCTTCGGTATCCCGGTCTTCGCCCACCCGGGCATCGCGGCTTCCGATGCCAACCTCAAGAATGTCCGTGCGACCGCTACCCAGGACCAGGTTTCCTGGAACGCGCCGCAGTGGCAGAACAGCTGATTGTCTGACTGATCAGCTGCTGAACTAAATGCGTTGGGGCAGGTGACTTGCACAGTCACCTGCCCCAATCGCGTTATCAGTCTCCCCTAAACAGAGGGCTTGGCGTAGACTCAGCCAGCGCTGGCCGCAGCATCGGGCGCCGCCGCCAGCAGTTATCCACCCGAAGGAACCCGTACCCGTGATCAAATACATCGCCAAAAGATTGGGCATCTCGTTGCTCGTTCTCTGGCTGGGATCGCTGCTGCTGTTCGTCTTGACGATCAACTCCGGTGACCCGCTTGAGGACCTGCGCGAATCGAACGCACCCAACCGTGACAACCTCATCAATCAGCGCATCGCGTACATGGGCTTGGACAAGCCGTGGTACGAGCGCTACTGGGATTGGTTCACCGGTGCAGCGAAGTGTGTGATCGGGCAGTGTGATCTCGGAACCGACCGCAGCGGCCGCGACGTCGGCGCTCTCGTGGTCAATGCAGCCGGTTCAACCCTGCGCCTCGTGATCCTCGCCACCCTGTTCGCCATCGTGATCGGCATCACGCTGGGTATCGTGACGGCTATTCGTCAGTACTCAGGGTTTGATTACGCCGTCACCTTCATGGCCTTCGTCTTCTTCTCGCTGCCGGTGTTCTGGTTCGCGGTGCTGCTCAAGCACTACGCGGCCATCGAGTTCAACAACTGGATCGTCGACGCGGTGATGTCGCCGTTGACGATTGTGATAGTCGCGGCGGCCTTGGCCTTCATTCTCATGGCGGCCATCGGCGGCAAGCTCAAGCGCCGCCTCATCTCGTTCGGCGTGGCCTTCGTTGTGTTCGCCGCCGCCATGTTCTATTTCGACGCCGTCACCTGGTTCCGCCGTCCGTCGATCGGCCTGCCGATCTTCGCGATCGTGGCCATCGCGCTCGCAGCGCTGATCATCGTGATGAGTTCCGGCTTCAGCAACAAGAACGTGCGCAACGCAGTCGGCACCACCGCGATCGTCGGCATCATCGGCTACGCCATCATGCGCGGCAACCTCATGTCGCAGCCGGCCACCTTCAAGCTGGCGCTGTGCCTGATCGCCGCCGTCGTCATCGCTGTGGCGAGCGGCTACCTGTGGGGCGGTTTCTCCCGGAAGCAGGCCATCGGCTCCTCCGTCGTGTGGGCGCTGATCGCGTCGGTCGTCGCATTGATCGACCTGGCGCTCAGCAACTGGGCCGGCTACCTCAAGGAGAACGCTCGTCCCATCCCGACGATCGGCTCGGAGACCCCGAACTACTCATCCACCTACTGGAACCACTTCATCGACGGCGCCACGCACCTCATCCTTCCCACGATCGTGCTGACGCTGATCTCGGTGGCTGGTTACACCCGTTACACCCGCGCCTCGATGCTGGACGTCCTGAACCAGGACTACATCCGCACCGCGCGCTCGAAGGGCATCTCGGAGCGCAAGGTCATCACGCGCCACGCCTTCCGTAACTCCCTGATCCCGCTGACCACGATCATCGCGTTCGACTTCGCCGCATTGATCTCCGGCGCCGTCCTGACCGAAACCGTCTTCGGTTGGCAGGGTATGGGCAACATGTTCAAGGTGGGCTTGGCCGAGGTGGACCCGGCGCCAGTCATGGCGTTCTTCCTGGTCACCGGCACAGCCGCCGTCGTCATGAACATGCTGGCCGACATTGCCTACGCCTTCCTCGACCCGCGGATCGCGCGATAAGGAGCCTGAGATGAGTCAAGATCCCAACAACACGCTCCAGAACGTCGAGCCCGAAGAGACCTTCTCGATCGAGGACGACGTCCAAGGCACCAACACCAAGTCCTACTCGCAGGGCCAGTTGGTTCGCCGTCGCTTCTTTCGCCACAAGGGCGCCATGATCTCTTTGGTGTTCCTGGCCTTCATCATCCTGCTGGCCTTCACCTCCATCGGTGTTGGCCCCCTCCCCGGATGGTGGGACAAGAACCACCTCGACACCTACACGCTGGTCAACGCCGCGAAGCCGACCTTCCAGCTGTGGCCGTTCTCGCTCGGAGAGCACCCCTTCGGCCAGAACACCATCGGCAAGGACTACTTCGCCCTTGTGATGAAGGGCACGCAGCAGTCGCTGTTCATCGCCTTCATGGTGGGCCTGCTCGCCACGTTCATCGGCACGACCATCGGCGCCATCGCGGGCTTCTACCGCGGCATCGCCGAATCGTTCCTGATGCGCATGACCGACCTGTTCATCATCATCCCCACGCTGGTCCTCGCCGCCGTCCTCGGCCGCATGGCCGGTGGCAGCATCTTCTTCCTCGCGCTCGTGCTCGGCTTGGTCTCGTGGACCGGCCTCGCCCGCCTCGTGCGCGGTGAAGTGCTCTCGCTGCGCGAGCGTGAGTTCGTGGCCGCAGCTCGCGCCGTCGGAACCCCGGCTCCGCGGATCATCGTGCGCCACATCCTCCCCAACGCGCTGGGCACCATCGTGGTCAACGCCACGCTGCTGATCTCGGCAGCCATCCTGCTGGAGACGTCGCTGTCGTTCCTCGGCTTCGGCGTTCGCCCGCCGGACACGTCGCTGGGTCTGCTGGTGTCCGAGTTCCAGAACGCGCTCAGCACGCGTCCGTGGCTCTTCTGGATCCCCGGCATGTTCATCCTCGCGATCGCGCTGTGCGTCAACTTCATCGGTGACGGCCTCCGCGACGCGTTCGATCCCCGCCAGCAGATGGACTGAGTGATTCCCTATGACTACTGAAACCGAATCCACGTTGCCTCGCTTCACCGGCGAGAACCCCGTGCTGAAGTTCGAGGATCTCGACGTCAAGTTCAAGACCGAGTTCGGCCACGTCCACGCTGTGAAGGGACTGACGCTCAGCGTCGAGCCCGGCGAGGTCATGGCGCTCGTGGGTGAATCCGGCTCCGGCAAGTCCGTGACCGCCACCACCGCGCTGGGTCTGCTCCCGAAGACCGCCCGCATCGAGGGCGAGACCCGGGTCAAGGACCACGTCATCAACAAGATGCCGGCCCGCGAACTGCGCAAGATCCGCGGCGACCGCGTCGCCATGGTGTTCCAGGAGCCGATGACCGCGCTCAACCCGGTCATCCGCATCGGTGAGCAGCTCATCGAATCCATGGAAGTGCACGGTGTGGCCTACGGCCGTCAGGCCTGGGACCGCGCCGTCGACCTGCTCAAGGCCGTGGGCATCCCCGGCGCCGAGCGTCGCGCCAAGCAGTTTCCGCACGAGCTTTCGGGCGGTATGCGTCAGCGCGTCGTCATCGCCATGGCACTCGCATGTGACCCCGAGGTGATCATCGCCGACGAGCCCACCACCGCCCTCGACGTGACCGTGCAGGCCGAAATCCTCGACCTGCTGCGCTCGCTGAAGGACAAGCTCAACACCGGCATCCTGCTGATCACCCACAACATGGGCGTCGTCGCCGACATGGCCGACAACGTCGCCGTCATGTTCAAGGGCAACATCGTCGAGCGCGGCCCGGTGGATCAAGTGCTCCTCCACCCGCAGCACGCCTACACCAAGCGCCTGCTGTCCGCCGTCCCTCACCTGGGCGACGGCCACGGCCAGTTCGGTGTGGCGCCCAACCCCGTTGAAGAGACCGCCGAGATGGCGCTCGACGTGAACAACCTGATCGTCGAGTACCAGCGCGCCGGTAAGAAGCCGTTCCGCGCCGTCGACGACGTGAGCTTCGACGTGCGTCGCGGCGAGATCGTCGGCCTGGTGGGTGAGTCGGGCTCCGGCAAGTCCACCATCGGTCGCGCGCTGCTCGGGCTCATCCCGTCGAAGTCCGGCGAAGTCCGGGTGCTTGGCGAGGATCT
The DNA here is from genome assembly GCA_020741375.1 of Tessaracoccus flavescens. Lineage (GTDB taxonomy): Bacteria > Actinomycetota > Actinomycetes > Propionibacteriales > Propionibacteriaceae > Arachnia > Arachnia flavescens_A. The sequence goes on along the minus strand of DYZF01000289.1, from coordinate 3,471 downwards.
CCTGTCCATGAAGGGCACCGAGATGCGTAAGCTCCGCAAGCGCATCGGCGTCATCTTCCAAGACCCGGCCGCCTCCCTGAACCCGCGCTTCCCGGTGGGCGACGTGATCGCCGAGCCGATGAGCGTGCACAAGGTGGGCAACGCCAAGGAGCGCGAGAAGCGCGTCCACGAACTGCTCGAGGCAGTGCAGCTGCCGCGGTCGGCGTACAACCGCTACCCGCACGAGCTCTCCGGTGGTCAGCGTCAGCGCGTGTCGATCGCGCGTGCGCTGTCGCTGCGCCCAGACCTACTGATCGCCGACGAGCCCACCTCGGCTCTCGACGTGTCGGTGCAGGCCTCGGTGTTGGAGATGTTCACGACGCTGCAGAAGGAGTTCGGCTTCGCCTGTCTTTTCATCTCGCACGATCTGGCCGTCATCGACTCGCTGGCGCACCGCGTCGTCGTGATGCAGTTCGGCAAGATCGTTGAGGCCGGCACCCGCGAAGATGTTCTGCTGAACCCGCAGGAGGAGTACACCAAGCGTCTCCTCGCCGCGGCACCGGTTCCGAACCCGATCGAGCAGAAGCAGCGCCGCGAGGCGCGTCACGCCCTGCTGCGCGAACTGGGCGACACGGTGGTCGAGCTCGACACGCGCGAGCTGGATCAGCGCTGACGCACGTCGTCGACACGGGCCCCGCTGGTGACCTTTCACCCGCGGGGCCCGTTTCCGTATCTCCGGGGTCGGATGTAGCCGATAACCTCGGGGTATGCCGTTTTCTCCGGAGCTGACGACGCTCGGCTACATCGTCAGCCGCGACCGCCGTCGGGTGCTCCTCGTGCACCGGGTGGCGCGCGACCACGACGAACAGCTCGGCAAGTACAACGGCCTCGGCGGCAAGGTGGAGCCGGGCGAGGACGTCGTCGAGGCGATGAAGCGCGAAGTGCGCGAGGAGGCGGGGCTCGACGTCACCGAGATGACGTTGCGCGGCACCGTGTCGTGGCCGGGGTTCAACGGTCGCGATGTGTTCGGTTTCGTGTTCCTCATCACCGGCTTCGACGGCGAGCCGCCCGAGGCCAACGATGAAGGCACTTTGGCTTGGCATGACGTCGCCACCATCATGGACCTGCCCATGTGGGATGGCGACCGTCACTTCGTGCCACTCGTGTTCGACGATTCCGTCCCGCAGTTCCATGGGGTGATCCCGTACGACGGCGGCCACAGCGTCGAGTCGGCGTGGCGGGTGAGCTACCTGTGAGGCCTGACGATCACTCCCTGGAAGCAGGGAAGGGTCTCGCAGGCGCTGCTGACGAGCGTGACCCGTTCCCGGCCGAGGCTCTGGAGGCGCTCGCCGTCGCGGCGCAAGAGGCGGACCCCGGTTCCTTGGGTGCTGCGACGCGGCTGCGGGGCCGCTTCGACGCCGAGGTCGCGGCTTGGGCATTGAGCCAGGAATCGCTCCGCCGCAAGGCGCGCGCCAAGTTCGCGGCTGCTGACCGAATGCTGTTCACCCCCGCCGGCCTGGAGCAGGGCACCCGCGACCGCGTCCGCCGCTGGCGCGCCGGGCACTTCCGGGAGGCAGGGGTGCGGGAAGTCTGGGACTTGGGCTGCGGCATCGGCGCCGACGCCATGGCATTCGCGGAGGCTGGCCTCGCCGTCGTGGGGGTCGAGGCTGACGCTGCCACCGCCGAGGTCGCGCGGCACAACCTGTCCGTTGTCGGGATGAGAGCCTTGGGTGAGCAGGCGTCCACAGGGGGCGACGCATTGGTACCGGACGCGGAAACGGTGATCGTGGGACGCGCGGAAGACGTGGCGCCGCCCACCGAGGCCGCCATCTTTCTAGACCCGGCCCGGCGCACCTCTCGCGGCCGCACGTGGAACGTCGCCGATTTCACCCCGCCGTGGAGTCTGGTGCTCGATTACCTCGCGTCCGACCGCTTCGTCTGCGTCAAGCTCGGCCCCGGGCTGCCGAAGGAGCTCATCCCTGACGGCGTCCACGCGTGCTGGGTGAGTGACGGCGGTGACGTCGTCGAGGTCTCGCTCTGGAACCGCTGGGAGCAGGGGCACTCCGCTGTACTTCTCGGCGACGGCGCCACGCACTGCCTCCGTCGCGACACCGGCCAAGCCGCCGTTGAGCTGCCCGTTGGGGCTCTTGGGCGATACGTCTATGAGCCCGACGGCGCCGTCATCCGCGCGGGCCTCATCGGCGAGGCGTTCGCCGCCACCGAGGCCCGACTCCTCGACGGTCAGGTCGCCTACGTCACCGCCGACGAGGTGATCGACACTCCCTACGCCACCTGCTTCGAGGTGCGCGACGTGCTGGATTACAACCTCAAGACGCTCAAGGCCTACGTCCGCGACCGACGCCTCGGCACCGTCGAGATCAAGAAGCGAGCCATCGACGTGGACCCGGCTCAGCTGCGACGTCAGCTCAAGCCGTCCGGCCCGGAGTCGGCGACGCTGATCCTCGCCCGCACCGTCGACGGCACCAAGGCCATCATCGCCACGCGGCAGCGCTGATCTTCTACGCTGGGCAGATGGATCTCAACGCTGACCTTGGGGAGTCGTTCGGCCGCTGGAGTCTGGGCGACGATCCGGCGATGCTCGACGTCGTCACCTCCGCCAACATCGCGTGCGGCTTCCACGCCGGGGACCCGCTGACCATCAGGGCCACCGTCGAAGCGGCCGCGGCACGGGGTGTCACCATCGGGGCGCACGTCGCCTACCGCGACCTCGTCGGCTTCGGCCGGCGATTCCTCGACGTGCCCGAGTCCGAGCTGGCCGCCGACGTGCTCTACCAAATCGGGGCGCTCGACGGCATCTGCCGGGCGGCCGGCACGCGGGTGGCCTACGTCAAGCCGCACGGCGCGCTCTACAACACCGCCGCCCACCACAAGGGGCACGCGCGGGCCATCGTCACCGCGATGGTGGATTACGACGACACCCTTCCGCTGCTCGGGCTGCCGGACTCGCTGGGGTTGCGCTATGCGGCCGAGGCCGGATTGCCGACGGTGGTCGAGGCGTTCGCCGACCGCGGCTACCGGCCCGATGGGTCGCTCGTGCCGCGGTCGGAGCCGGGAGCGATCATCACGGACGGGGTGGCGGACCGCATGGTCCGGCTGGCCCGCGACGGCGTCGTCGAGGCTGCGGACGGCAGCACCATCGAGTTGCGAGCCGATTCCATCTGCACCCACGGGGACACGCCCGGCGCCGTCGCCCTCGCGTGGGAAGTGCGGGAGGCGTTGGTCGCGGCTGGAATCGAGATCGCGCCCTTCGTCGCGCCCTGATGAGGATCCTGCCCAACGGCGAATCGGCGTTCCTCGTCGAACTCCCCGACATCGACGAGGTGCTGGCCGCCTACTCGCAGGTCGCGGGCGTGCCCGGCGTGGTGGAGGTGGTGCCCGCCGCTAGCACCCTGCTCGTGACGACGCTGCCTGATGACCGCGATCGCGTCCAAGCCGCTGTGGCCGACCTTCATTGGGATGGGGCGCAGGTAC
>DYZF01000288.1 GCA_020741375.1 Tessaracoccus flavescens | reverse complement strand
GCGCTGCACCGCTACTTGGGTCTGCGCTTGGCCAACTACGCCCCGGCGACGCACCTCGGCGGCGTCGGCTATCTGTTCGTGCGTGGCATGGCAGGTCCAGACACGCCGTCCGTCGGTGGCGCCCGATGCGGCGTCATGGCATGGTTCCCGCCCGCTGATCTGGTGATCGAGGCGTCGAAACTCCTAGGAGGCCACGATGAGTGAGATCCCGATCGCCGCCACCGGCACGCTGAGGGCCTTCTGCGATGCGCGGATGCTGCAGCTCATTGATTTCCACGTGGCGCGACGGCTCGCCCAGCTGGCCGGCGAAGCGGATGCAGACGTTCAGCTCGCGTTCGCGCTGGCCGCACGGGAGCTGCGCCTCGGCTCCGTGTGTGTCGATCTGGCCACCGCGCCTCAGCTTCTGAAGCCTGAGGTGGACAGCGACGACGGGTCCGCCGCCGACGACGTCACACTGCCGTGGCCAACGGATACCGCCGCCTGGATCGCGACGGTGGAACAATCGCCCGCGGTCGCCACCCCCGGTGAACCGCCACGAGCGTTCCGCCTTTCCGGCACACTGCTCTACTTGGAGCGATACTGGCAGGAGGAAAGCACTCTTGCAGCCCTCCTCGCGGAGCGCAGCGCGTTGGGCGAGGGCACCACCCATGCCTCACGCGCGTGGACCGTCGACGAGCGCCAAGAAGAGGCCATCGAGGCCGCCACCACGCTGCTCACCACCGTCATCACCGGAGGCCCCGGCACCGGCAAGACGACGATCGTATCCACGATCCTTGATCGTCTTGCCCCCAGCAACCCCTCGGTGGCGCTGTGCGCTCCCACCGGCAAGGCGGCGGCGCGATTGAGCACCCAGGTCATCTCCTTGATGCAGGCGGATGTGGCGCTGTGGAGCGGAACCATCCACAAGCTTCTGGGCATCCGACCACGCTCCGCCGAGGCGGAGTTCAGCCGCTCCAATCCGCTGCCCTACGACGTGGTGGTCGTCGACGAGACGTCCATGGCCTCCCTCGAGATCATGCGGCAGCTGCTCGAGGCGGTGGCACCCACCACTCGGCTCATCCTGCTCGGCGATCCGCAGCAGCTGCGCTCTGTTGAAGCCGGGGCGGTGCTGGCCGATATCGAGCGGGCCCACTTGGTCCACGCACCCGGCGGTGCGATCGTCCGACTGGTCACGAACCACCGCTCCAACCAAGACATCACTCGGGTGGCCGCGGCCATCGAGTCCGGCGATGTCGATGCCGTTCGGTCAGCCATCGAAGCCGCGGCCACGGTCAACCTCGTCGAGTTCGACGGTGACGCCGATCCGATGTCCTTCCCAGCTCTTCGAGAGGTCCTGCTGCAGACGGCCTCGACGGTGCAAGCCGAAGCTCTCTTGGGCAACGGCTTGGAAGCCAACACTGCGCTCAACGCACATCGGATCCTGTGCGGCCACCGGGAAGGCCCGTTCGGCGTGGGCCATTGGGGGCGCAACGCTCGTCTCTGGCTCGCCCAGCAATTGCCGGACTACGGCTACGACCACGCCCCCTACGTCGGCCAGCCCCTGCTGATCCTCAAGAACTCAGACCTGCTGCGCAATGGCGAGACGGGTGTGGTGGTTCGCAACGAGATGGGAGACCTGACGGCCGTGATCGACGGCGGCGATGGCCTGCAACGGCTGAACCCTTCGCTGCTCGACGACGCAGAAGATCTGCACGCCATGACCATCCACAAGTCGCAGGGAAGCCAGTTCAGCCACGTGAGCATCGTCCTGCCACCGCTGGGCTCTCCGCTGCTCACGCGCGAGCTCATCTACACGGCGATCACGCGCGCGCAACACGGCGTGACGCTCTACGGCAGCTTGGAGGCTCTGGACGCGGCGGTGGTGACACCGGCCCGACGCGCCAGCGGGCTGGGCCGCGCCTAACTCGCCTCGCCCGACGTCAGTGCGCCTTGCGAACGGCGGCGATGGCGTCGGCCACGTAGCCGACGTTGCCGTCGTTCAGCGCGGCCACGCACATGCGGCCTGCGTCGGTGCCGTAGATGCCGTACTCGGTGCGCAGCGCCACCATCTGATCCTTGGTGAGGCCCGAGTAGCTGAACATGCCCAGCTGGTCCGCGATGAAGCCCATGTCGTCGATGCCGCGCTCGGCCAAGCCGGCGACCAGCGCCTGGCGGAGCCGCTTGATCCGTTCGCGCATCTCCGCCAACTCGTCCTCCCACTGCGCCCGCAGCTCAGGCTCGGTCAGGACGGTGCTGACGAGCGCCTCGCCCTGCGTGGGCGGGTTGGAGTAGTTGGTCCGGATGCAGATCTTCAGCTGCGACAGAACCCGCTTGGCCGCGTCGGCCGACGAGGTGACGACCGACAGTGAGCCGATGCGCTCGCCGTAGAGGCTGAATGACTTCGAGTAGCTGGTGGACAGGAAGAACTCGAGGCCGGACTCCACGAACTTGCGCGTGGCGGCCAAGTCCTCGTCGATGCCGAAGCCGAAGCCCTGGTACGCCATGTCGAGGAAGGGCACGAGGGAACGCTCCTTGATCACCTCGATGACCTGATCCCACTGTTCGCCGGTCAGGTCGTAGCCCGTGGGGTTGTGGCAGCACGCGTGGAGAAGGACGATGGTGCCCGCCTCGGCATTGCGAAGGTCTTCGAGCATGCCGTCGACGTCGATCCCATGCAGGCTGGGCTCGTAGTAGCGGTACGTCTCGACGGTGAAGCCGGCGCGGGTGAACAGCGCTCGGTGGTTCTCCCAGCTGGGGTTGGAGATCAGTACGGTCGCGTCAGGGCTGATCTGCTGCAGCAGGTCTGCGCCCACCTTGAGGGCGCCGGTGCCGCCGAGGGTCTGGACGGTGGCCACGCTGCTCAGAACGTCGGCGTCGTCGCCGAAGACCAGAGCCCGGACGGCGTCGCGGTAGGCCGGAGCTCCGTCGATCCCGAGGTAGCTCTTGGGCTTGGGCTGCTCCACGAGCTTCTGCTCGGCGGCCCGCACGGCCCGCATCAGCGGCACCTTGCCCTGCTCATCGAGGTAAACGCCGACGCCGAGGTTGACCTTCTCCGCCCTCGTATCGGAGAGGAAGGCCTCGGTGAGGCCAAGAATAGGGTCTGCGGGGGCGAGTTCAACGCGGTCGAGCAGGCTCATGGTGCTTCCTTCCTAGATGCCGTTCCATAGCGTAGGCCACCGCGAAAGCCCCCGCGCTAACCTTCCACAGTGCGTTAGTCTTCGGGACAACTCACGGGAGGGCCCCAGATGAAGATCAAATTCGGGCAGTCGAAGATGTCGACCATCGGTATCGAATGGGAACTCGCCGTGGTCGACGCGGTCACGATGGAACAGGTCCCCGGAGCAGACTTCGTGCTTGATTCCGTGGAGGACCCCGTCGACGGCCCCATCCGGCGCGAATACCTCAGCAGCATGCTGGAGTTCGTCAGCGGCGTGCACGACACCGTCGGGTCGGCCGTGAATGAAATGCGCGGGCACCTCGAGCACGTGCTCAGCATCTTGGAGCCGCGCGGGTTCACCCTTCTGGGGGCTGGAGCCCACCCGTTCGGGGACCCTGCCGCGCAGATCCCTCGTGAGAAGCCGCAGTACCGCCGAGTGACGGACCGCAACGGCTGGTGGGGCAAGCAGATGACCATCAACGGCCTCCACATCCACAACGGGATCGACCGCAGGGAGAAGGCCCTGCCGATCGTCTACGGCATCGCGCGTTTCACCCCCTACTTCATCGCGCTGTCGGCCAGTTCGCCCTTCTGGATGGGCGAGGACACCCAGTTCGCATCGCAGCGCACCATGATCTTCCAGCAGCTGCCCACCAATGGCCTGCCCTATCACATGGAGTCGTGGGACGAACTGGAGAAGTACGCGGCCCAGCTCGAGGGGATCGGCATGATCCAATCGCCGTCCGAGATCCGTTGGGACGTCCGCCCCTCCTCCTGGGGCACGGTCGAGAACCGCATCATGGATTCGGTGCCCACGCTGATGGAAGTGGGGGCGCTGACTGCGTTCAGCCAGTGCTTGGTGGAGCGAATGTCGCAGGCCTTGGCCGTGGGAGAGCCCATCGAACGGCTCCCCTATTGGTTCATGCGGGAGAACAAGTGGCGCGCTGCCCGCTACGGGCTCGCGGCGGACGTGATCACGCCACGCAAGGACGAGTACATCGTCCACGCCTCCGACGGCATCCTGTATTGGGTGGAGCAACTGCGCGACATCGCCGACCAGCTCGGCTGCGCCCAAGAGCTCGACGACGCCGCCACCTTGGTCAAGAAGGGGCCGAGCTACCTGCGCCAGCGACGCGTCTACGCGGCCACCGGGGACGTGGTCGACGTCACCCGGGCTATGGTCGACGAGTTGCGAGCCGGCACACCCCAGTTCAAAGGAGCCTGATGAAGCCGTTTCTGCTGCTGAGCACACGGCCTGAGGACGACGCCGCCGAGGGCGAGCGGGAGGCCATCGTCCGCTTGGCGGGCCTGACTGACGACGACGTCGTCCAGCTGCGCCTCGACGTCTCCCCCGCCCCGGAGCTGGACCTCGACGACTACGCCGGCATATTCCTCGGCGGGGGCCCCTTCAACGCCTCCGATGCGGAGAAGTCCGATCTGCAGCTGCGCGTGGAGGACGATCTGGGACGCATCGTCGACGACGTGGTAAAGCGCGACTTCCCCTTCCTCGGCCTCTGCTACGGCGTCGGTGCTCTGACCGGGCGGTTGGGCGGCACCGTCGACCGCACCTATGGAGAGTCGGTCGGCACCGCGGTCGCCACGTTGACCGACGAGGGGGCTCGGGATCCGCTGTTCTCCGGCCTGCCCGAGCAGGTCAGCGCGTTCGTCGGGCATAAGGAGGCCTGCTCGACGTTGCCTCCGGGAGCAGTTCTGCTGGCGACGGGCGACACGTGCCCCGTCCAGGCGTTCCGGATGGGATCGCGGGTCTACGCCACCCAGTTCCACCCCGAACTCGACGCCGACGGGTTGGCCAGCCGCATTCGGATCTACCGCGAAGCCGGGTATTTCCGCCCCGAAGAAACCGACAGCCTCGTCGCTTTCGCGTACGAGGCTGAGGTGACGCCGGAGGTGCACCAGATCCTGAGGAATTTCGTGGATCTGGCGCGCTCCGATCAGTCGAGGTAGTCGCGCAGGACCTGCGAGCGGGACGGGTGGCGAAGCTTCGACATCGTCTTCGACTCGATCTGGCGAATGCGCTCGCGCGTGACGCCGTAGACCTTGCCGATCTCGTCGAGCGTCTTGGGCTGACCATCGGTGAGGCCGAAGCGCATCGACACGACGCCCGCCTCGCGCTCGCTCAATGTGTCGAGCACGTCGTTGAGCTGCTCCTGAAGCAGGGTGAAGTTCACGGCGTCCGCCGGGACAACGGCCTCCGAGTCCTCGATGAGGTCCCCGAACTCCGAATCACCGTCTTCACCAAGAGGCGTGTGCAGCGAAATGGGCTCGCGGCCGTACTTCTGCACCTCGACGACCTTCTCGGGCGTCATGTCCAGCTCGACGGCGAGCTCTTCCGGGGTTGGTTCGCGGCCGAGATCCTGCAGCATCTGCCGCTGAACACGCGCGAGCTTGTTGATGACTTCCACCATGTGCACCGGAATACGGATCGTGCGGGCCTGGTCCGCCATGGCGCGGGTGATGGCCTGCTTGATCCACCACGTGGCGTAGGTGGAGAACTTGTAACCCTTGGTGTAGTCGAACTTCTCGACGGCGCGGATGAGGCCGAGGTTGCCCTCCTGGATCAGGTCCAGGAACAGCATGCCGCGACCGGTGTAGCGCTTGGCGAGGGAGACGACGAGACGCAGGTTGGCCTCGAGCAGGTGGTTCTTGGCCCGACGGCCGTCCTCGCGGATCCACTCTAAATCTTCGAGGTCGTCGTCCGAGACGACCTCGTCGACGGAGCTCAGGCGCTCATCCGCGAACAGGCCGGCCTCGATTCGCTTGGCGAGCTCAACCTCTTCGACGGCGTTGAGCAGCGCAACCTTGCCGATCTGCTTCAGGTAGTCCTTGACCGGGTCCGCGGTGGCACCGGCGGAGACCACCTGCACCTCGGGCTCGTCGGCGTCGTCGGAATCAGACAGGGCGAAGCCCTGCTCCTCCTCGACGAGTTCCTTCTCCAGGGGCGCCTCGTTGGCCTCGACGAACTGTGAATCGTCCACCTCGTCGAGGGAGCGCTTCTTACCACCCACGGTCAGCACCACGTCGTCGCCGTCTCGCTCGAACTGCACCTCGACCTCCCCGGTGGTTGCCTGAGCGACGGTGGGCTCGGGCTTCTCCGCACCCTTCGCGGGCGCCTTCTTGGCGGCCGGCTTGCGGGTAGTGGCGGCCTTGGCCGCTGGGGCCTTGGTCGGCGTGGACTTGGCAGCGGCGGTCTTGGCGGAGGCGGCCCGCGTGGTGGCCTTCGGAGCCGCAGGAGCCTGCTCAGCGGCATCGGCCTTGGCGGCCACCGGACGACGAGTGCGCTTGGGGGCTGGAGCAGCCTCAGGCTCCGCAGCGGCTGCTGTCTTGCGGGTACGAGTCGGCTTGCCGGTTCCTTCAGCGTTTTGCGTCACTGTGATCCTCTCGAGGCCGTCGCCTAGTTTTAGAGCATGCGCCGCCCCGCCTTAGTCAAGGGTGACGACCCGTCCATTCTTGCACGCGTCTACCCGGTACTCAAACGTCAACCCTGATTCGGCCCTGAGAACTGTCGCCGGTTCCTACAACTACCGTCCGATTTCTCTGGAAGCCAAGAAATTCATGGAACCAGCGGGACCGTTCGTGCGTTGTACCGGGTGACGACTTGAATGAGAGGTCACGCAGATATGAACACCAGCACCCGCACACGGAGCACTGAAGGCATCGACGGTAAGGATGCCGTTGGTCTCTACCTCGACGCCATCGCGAAGACCCCCCTGTTGACCGCCGTCGAAGAAGTGGAACTTGCCCGCACCATCGAGGCGGGGCTCTACGCCCAGCAGGTGCTGGACGGATCCGAGACCACGTCCGTCAAGGCCACCGAGGACGAACTCCGCGAGATCGCGGCCGAGGGTGAGCGCGCGGTTCAGCGGTTCATCCAGGCGAACCTGCGTCTGGTGGTGTCCGTCGCCCGCAAGTACGGCCGCGCCCAGCTGCCCCTGCTCGATCTCGTTCAGGAGGGCAACACCGGCCTCATCCGCGCCGTCGAGAAGTTCGACTACGCCAAGGGCTTTAAGTTCTCCACCTACGCCACCTGGTGGGTACGTCAGGCCATCTCGCGCGGCATCGCCCAGCAGGGCCGCATCGTCCGTCTGCCGGTGCACGTCGCCGAGCAGGTCAACCAGGTCTCGGCAGTGCGTCGCAACCTCGGGCGCGAACTAGGGCGCGAGCCTGAGCTGGCCGAGATCGCCGACGAGTTGGGCCTCGAAGAGGGCCGCGTCATCGATCTGCTGCGCTACTCCCGCGATCACGTGTCGCTGGACGCTCCCGTCGAAGCCGACGGCGACACCTCGCTCGGTGACCTGATCGCCCGCGAGACCGCCCCGGGCCCGGACGAGATGGTGCTGGACGCCGAGGAGCGCACCCGCCTCGAGGGCATGCTCTCCAGCCTGGACGAGCGTTCGCAGGATGTTGTGCGTCGTCGCTATGGCCTGCTCGACGGCCGCCAGGCCAAGCTGGCCGACATCGGCACGCACTGGGGTATCACCGCAGAGCGCGTCCGCCAGATCGAGCGTCAGGCACTGGCTACCATGCGCGCCCAGCAGGAGGTCGCCGCGTAACGGCGCTCCCCTTCAAGAAGGCTCACGGTCCGTCCCCTCCCCCGGGGCGGACCGTGTCTCTTTGTTCCGGTCAGCGGCGATCGTTCCTCAGCAGATCTGGCGCAGCAGCCCCTCTTGGGCACATGACGCCACGGCCGCCCCGCCCTGGAACAGGCGGCCGACGGCGAACCCGCGCGCGTGCGACGCCGACGGCGAGGTCATGTCGTACAACAGCCACTCGTCCACCCGGACCGGGCGGTGGAACCACATGACGTGGTCGATGGAGGCGGCCTGCATCGTCGGCGACAGGAACTCCACCTCGTGCGGCACGGTGGCCACGCTCAGCAAGGTGATGTCCGACAGGTACGCCAGTACGGCTGCGTGGAGAAGTTGATCGTCGGGCATCGGCTGCTTCGTGCGAACCCACGCCTTCATGGTCCCGCCGGCATCGGCCTTGTCCGGACGCGCCGCCAGCCGAACGTCGAGGGCATCCCATTCGGACACGAACGCGACGTTGGCCCCGAACCGCCGCTCCAACACCTCGCGGAGCTGCGGGCACGCTTCAGGGTCTGACACGTCGGTGGGAGTGGTGGCGGTGTGATCCAGCCCGTCCTCCGGCTCCTGAAACGAGGCGGTCATCTGGAAGATGACGCGGCCGTCCTGGCTGGTCACCACCCGACGGTTGCTGAACGTGTTGCCGTCGCGCACGATCTCTACGTCGAAATCCATGGGTGCGTCGGTGGCCCCGGGCCGCAGGAAGTAGGCGCTGAGTGAGTGGATGAGCCGATCCGGCGCCACGGTGCGCGCGGCCGCGACCAGCGTCTGCGCCAGCACCTGACCGCCGAAGAGGCGCTGCATCTGAGTGTTGGGGTGCGGCCCGCGGAACTGAGCCTCGCCCGTCTTCTCAAGATCGAAGAGGGCAATCAGTTCGGCAACGTCTTTCGGCACCCGCCTAGGCTACTGCGTCAGCCGGCTGCGCGAATCGCCGACCGGATGCGCTTGGCGGAAATGGGCACCGCCGTGCGGAGTTGCTGCGCGAACACACTCACCCGGAACTCTTCGATGAGGAACGCAATCTCCTCCACCTGTGGGGCGAGCGGGCCGGGCGGCTGCGCGTCGGTGAGTTCCGCGTACAGGTCTTCCATCTCGTCGATCTGCGGCTGCAGTTGCTCATCCCGGCGGGGATTGGCGGCGGCCTGCTGGAGGCGGAGCACTGCCGCGTGGACGTAGCGAGGCAGGTGCGAGAACCACGGGTCCGGCGTCGCAGAGATGAACTTGTTGAACAGCAGGTTGTCGAGCTGGTTGATGACGTCTCGCCGCGCCGGATGGTCTGCGGCGAAGCCCGAAATTAGGAGCCTGGCCTGCGTCCGGTGCGCCAGTGCCTTCGACGCGGTCGCGACCACCTCGCGGGTGCGGCCGGGGCATTCCTGCCGGACGGCCAGCGCCACGCGGTCGTAGTCCGCCTGCGAGCGGATCTCCGGCAGAGGGGCTTCGGCGGCCGCGAGCTGCTCTCCGGCCTTCAACCACGCGTCGGCGAGGAGGTCTGGGACCGTGGGGTAGTTCGAATCGGCCAGAGCCAGCTTCTCTTCCCTGCCCAGATGCGACACCACCCATTTCGTCGGGTCCGGGTTGGTGAGGGTGAGCAACCGGCGTATGCCGTGTGTGTGCGAGCGGTCGGCCTTGGCGGCGGTGTCGAAGACGCGCAGTCCGACGCTGGCGCCCTCGTCCACGAGCGCTGGATAGCCGACGACGCCCTTCCCG
>DYZF01000287.1 GCA_020741375.1 Tessaracoccus flavescens | reverse complement strand
GTGCGGGAGAACTACCACATCGACAACGTGGTGGCCCGCATCTACGACCAGGGCCGAGCCGCCGTCTACGAGCGTCTGGGCATCCCCACCGTCGCAACCGTGAAGTGGACCGTGTCGCAGGTGCTGCGCCGGCTCCTGCCCGAGGGCAGCACGCCTGTGTGGCGCGATCCGACGGGCGATGCGCGTCTGCTTCAGGTACACGTGCATTCGGGCTGGGTGGGCCGTCGGATCCGCGAGCTGTCCAACGCGGCGGACGCGCCGATCCCGTTCGTGCTGCGCGTGGGCCGAGGCATCGTCCCAGACCGCGACACCATCTTCCAGGACGGCGATCTGATCTACGTGGCGTGCACCACCGAGCGCACGGACGCGATCGAGACCCTGTTCTCTCATCCACCGCAGAAGGATTGACCGATGCGTGTTTCGATCGCCGGTGCAGGCAATGTGGGCCGCTCCATCGCCCGAGAGCTGATCGCCAACGGCCATCAGGTGCTGCTCATCGAGAAGGACCGGGCGGCCGTCAAGCCGGATTCTGTGCCCGGCGCGGAGTGGCTCGAAGCCGACGCCTGCGAGCTGCGGTACCTCGAGGAGGCGCAGCTGGAGACGTTCGAGGTGGCCATCGCCGCCACCGGCGACGACAAGGCCAACCTGGTGCATTCGCTGCTGGCCAAGACGGAGTTCGGCGTGCCGCGCACCGTCGCCCGCGTGAACCACCCCGGCAACGAGTGGATGTTCGACGATCAGTGGGGCGTCGACGTCTCGGTGTCGACGCCGCGACTGATGTCGGCGCTGGTCGAAGAAGCCGTGTCGATGGGCGATCTGGTTCGCCTGCTCACGTTCAACAAGTCGACGACGCATCTGAGCGAGATCAGGCTGCCGCCGCACTCCAAGTTCGTGGGCAAGCGGATCCGCGACGTCGAGCTGCCGGGCGACGTGGTGCTCGCGGCTCTCATTCGTGACGGCCATCCGCTGACGGCGGAGCGAGACCGCGCGTTCGAGAGCGGCGACGAGCTGCTGTTCCTCGTCAACGAGGACGCGGAAGCCGACCTGTCCGAGATGTTCGATCCCGAGTTCCAGGACGACGACGCCGACGACTGATCAGCCGGGGACAACCTCGAAATCGGGGTTGTACATCACGGGGCGGCCTTCGTCCTCGGCCAGCCGTCCGGTGACGAGTACGCTGCGGCCGGGCAGCAGGCACTCCAGCCGATCGCGCCCCATCCAGATCACGCGCAGCGTGCCGGAGCCGTCGCTGACCTCTGCTTCGAGCCAGCCGTGCCGTGGATCTGAGGTGAGCGACGTGACCGTGCCGCGCAGGGTCACGCGCGAACGCGGGGCACAGTCGGCTAGCTGGCTGGCACCGGTCTCGGCCGCCAGCTCACGCAGATCGCTCTGCTCCAGTTCAGCGGAGCTCAGGAAGAAACGCCGTAGCTTCTCGCTGAACGAACGCTTGGGCACCGCTCAGCCCTCCGCCTGAGGGACGGTCATGGGCAGCAAGCTGCCCGGGGCGGCGGGGGTGGTGCCTCGACGGACGACGATGTTGGCGAAGAACTCCTGCAGTGCCACCTGCGCATCCTCGTTACCGGGCTCGAACGTCGCCTTGCCCAGAAGGACGCCGCGCAGCACCCAGCCGGGGCCGCCGACGAGCCACGTCCGCGACAGGTGGGTGGCGGGCTTGCCCTCGGGGTCCTTGACGGGGATGGCGCGGCGAAGTTCGGCGCCGAACGGGCCTTCGATGACCTGTGCCTGCCCACGCTGCTGCGCGGTGGAGGCCACGATCTCGGAGCGGATCTCGCTCACCATCGACGACTTCGCCGGGCCGGCGAACACCGCGACCTCAAGGGCCGATTCACCGTCGCCCACCAGAATCGACTGGACGACGTTGGTCTCCCGGTTGACCTGCAGCTGCATGGTCATCTGCGGGAACGGGGTGACGACGAGGCTGCCGAGATCGAGGCGCTTGACCTCGTCCTCATCGGCCTCGAGGTCCACCTCGGTGATGTCGAAGGGGCCTTCTTCACGATCGAAGGCGTCGTCCCACGCCTGGGCGGCAAGCTCTGCGTCGGCCACGGCGTCGACCACGTCGGTCTCTTCAGGGGCGGCGTCATTGTCGACGGCGTCGTCGAAATCCTCGACGATCTCGGCCTGCTCGCGCTTCTTGCGTCCGAAAATCACTGGGCGTCCTTAAAGGTTGTTAGGGGTGAAGCCACCGGTAGAACCATAGCCACCAGCGCCGCGAACCGTCTCATCCAGCTCGTCCACCTGCGTGAACGTCGCTTGAACGAACGGTATGACCAGCAGTTGGGCGATCCGATCGCCCGCCGCGAGCTCGATCGGCGTGGCTGCGTCCAGGTTGATCAGTGCCACCTTGATCTCTCCGCGGTAGCCCGAGTCGATCACCCCAGGTGAGTTGACGATGCTGAGGCCACTGCGGGCCGCCAGCCCGGAACGCGGCGTGACGAGGCCGACGTACCCCTCGGGCAGCGCCACCCGAACTCCGGTGCCCACCAGCTTCCGCTCCCCCGGCGCCAGCGTGACCGCCTCGGTGGCGCGCAGATCCGCGCCGGCGTCGCCGGGCTGGGCGTACACGGGGAGGCGCGCGTCGTCCGCAACCGTTGGGACTCTCACGATCCCTGCTTCAGCGCGCCGATCGCGTCGGCCAGTTCATGCGGGCGGCGCGTGGACACCAGCCAGTACGGGTGCGGGTCCGCCGGATCGTCGATGTCGACGCGCACCACCGAGTTCAGATAGGGCCGGGTGAACATGAAGGCGCGGTGGTCTGCGTTGACCCCGACGGCGTCACGCGCGGCCTGCCCCTCAAACCCTTCCGCGCCGGCGATATAGGCGGCGTCGATGCGGTTGCGGCCGGCGGCGAAGGCGCCGTCCTCGATGCTGAGCTTGGTGGTGCTGTAGGCAGCCAGGGCCAGCACGACGGCGAGGGCTGACAAGACGGTCAGCGCGATCCCCATGCGCAGCGGTAGGTACGCCATGACGGCGATGGCGATGCTGACGATGAAGAAGACGGCGATCACACCCCACCAGAGCGGAATGTGCAGACGTTCTCGATAGGTCACCGCATCACCATACCTCTGCGCAATAATGGGCGAAGGCTAAATCCCCCAGAGTAAGGAAGCCCCCATGGCGATGACCGAAAAGCTGATGTGGAAGATCTACGCAGGCGTCCTCGGTGCCGCGACCACGATTGTCACGCAGAAGCTCGTCACCAAGGCCTGGATTGCGTCAACCGGGGACGTTCCGCCGGACCCGAACGATCCGGACACCCCGCTCACCCACGCCCTGATCTGGGCAGGAGCCAGCGGCTTGGGCGTGGGCATGGCTCAACTGACCATGAATCGCTTCATGCAGCGCCGCTGGGCGCACAACTTCTCCCATAAGAGCCCGGGGAAGCTGCGCAACAAGCTCGATTTCTAAGCGCTCAGACGCAATCGACGCAGTACGGCTGGCCGTTCTTGGTTTCGGCCAGCTGGCTCTGCGACTTCACCAGGAAGCAGGACATGCAGGTGAACTCGTTGGCCTGACGCGGCAGCACCCGGACGGTGAGTTCTTCGTGGGAGAGATCGGCGCCCGGAAGCTCGAACGATTCGGCGGCCTCAACCTCGTCCTCGTCCACCTTGCCGGAGTTCTTGTCGTTACGGCGTGACTTGAGCTCCTCGATGGAGTCTTCGCTCATTTCCTCGTCGGTCTTGCGAGGGGCGTCGTAATCCGTTGCCATTGCCGTCCTTTCGTAGTCGCGCATATGTGTACCACATCGGCGCGCAAAAACCCCGTCATGCAACAGAGGTGGTTCACGTATTGTGCAGCACCCGCACAAGCGCCTCAGCTCGGGGAGTCGTCACCGCTGGTAAGTTGTGCGAGAACAAACGAGCAGTGACGAGGTATCTCATGGCGAATTCGCTGACACCGCGCGAGATCCAAGCGCGGATTCGCTCCGGCGCATCGGTGGCCGACGTGGCTGCCGAAGCCGGCACAGACGTCGAGCGGATCGAGGCCTTCGCCGGCCCTGTCATGGCTGAGCGCGAGCACATCGCCGCCGTCGCCCAAACCGCCACCGTCCGCCAGCGCGGCGAGGCCGGATCGCACCGTCGCCTGGGCGATCTCATCGAGCGTCGCCTCTCCTCCCGCGGCTTGGACGCGTCCGAGATCGTCTGGGACGCCTG
>DYZF01000286.1 GCA_020741375.1 Tessaracoccus flavescens | reverse complement strand
GAGGTAGCCGGCAAACACGTCGCCGGCCGCCGTGGTGTCGACTGCCTTCACCTTGGGCGCGCGCAGCAGCTGACCGTCCAAGAGGGCGCCCCGCTCCCCCAGCGTCAGGAGCGGGTTCTCAACGCCCATCTCGGCGAGCTTGGCGGCGGCGCGAAGCACCCCGTCGTCGCTGCTGGTGTCTTCACCCGTGATGGCCGCCGCCTCCGATTCGTTGGGCACGACGGCGTACAGCCCGCCCCACAGGTCGGCGGGCAGCGCGCCCGTCGGCGGCGCGGGCGCAGGGTCCAGGATGACTCGCATCCCGAGTTCGTTGCCCACCTCGACGGCGCGCATCACCGATTCGAATGGCACCTCCAGCTGGAGCAGCAGGACGTCGCCTCGGTGACCCACGCCCCGAAGGCCCTCCTCCACCAGCTCGGGGGTCAGCCGCGAGTTGGCGAGAGGCACGACGACGATGTCGTTCTGACCGGCCGCGTTGACGCGAATGTGCGCGATGCCGGTGGGCCCGTCAACTCGCGCGAGTCGGTCGATGGAGATTCCCTCGCGGCTGAGGCCGTCGGCGATCTCGTCGCCGAATGCGTCGCGTCCCACGCATCCGATCATGAGCGTGTCGGCGCCGGCGCGCGCGGCAGCGATCGCCTGGTTCTGCCCCTTGCCACCGGGCATGGTCTCGTAGCGGGTGCCGAGGACGGTCTCGCCGGGCCCCGGCAACGCCTCGGCGAATGCTGTGACATCCATGCTCAGCGAACCGACGACAACAACCTTGTTCATGGAACCTCCTCGTTCGGGCATCAACTTACCGAGCACCCCCTGCAGTTAGGTGTGGCATTCGGCTTAGCCTTCGAACCGCACGTCCGCCACATCTGCCAGCTCGCGGCGCAACACCGCGAAGGCTTGTCGATCAGCGGCACGGAGAGCTGATTCATCGGGGGTCTCACCGTTCAGGTTCGCGTCGGCGAGACGTTCCCATTCCGCGTGAGCAGCCTCGAGCAGATCAACGAGCTGCTCCGACAGGCCCAGATCATCGGGGGCAAGGGTGTAGTGCTCGGTGAACGATTCCCAGAGCGGCCACGGATGGCCGTAATCGTGGAAGTACCGGATGGTCCGCGTCATGGAGCGAGGCTACTCGGCCACTTAGGTCCGGCAGCGACGAGCCTGAGACTCCCGGTCACAGGGAGAACAGCACGAGGCTGAGCGCGACGACCGCCAAGCCGCCGATCATGCCGTAGATCGTCTGGTGCTTGTCAGTTTGATACCGCCAGGCGGCTGGCAGGAGCTCGTCGAGCGCGAGGAACACCATCATCCCCGCGACCAGTCCATACAGGAGGCCGAAGAGGTACTCGGGAAGCACCCACGCCACCAGCCCTGCGGCCAGGAGCCCACCCAGTGGCTCAGTCAGGCCTGACGCCGTCGCCCACCAGAACCCCTTCTTCGCCGACTTCGTCGCGGCGTAGACAGGGATGGCGACGGCGATGCCTTCCGGCACGTTGTGGATCGCGATGGCGGTGACCAGCGTCATGCCGAGCGCCGGGTCGGAATAAGTGGTGAAGAACGTCGCCATCCCCTCGGGAAAGTTGTGCAGGGCTAACACCACTGCCACGAGCATCCCGGATCGCAGGAGGGAGTTGGTTTGGCGCTGATTGGCGGCGTCGCTGACCTCGCCCTCGCGGCCGGAGGTCTCGTTGGGGTTCAACTGCTTGGGCAGTAACCGATCGATGGCCAGCACCAGACCGATGCCCACAAAGAACGCGGTGTAGGCGATGGCCATGGCTGCCGGGCGCGCAAAGGCGTCCTGCAGGGCAGTGATGCCCTTGGGGAGGATTTCGCCGATGCTGACCAGCAGCATGGCGCCAGCGGCGAAGGCCAGCGCCACGGCCATGAGCCGTCGAGGGATGTGGCTGCGAGCGAACACGATGGCGCCGCCAACCGACGTGGCCAAACCGGCCAAGAGGGACATCAGCAGCGCAAACAGCATCAGCGGGCGCACCCACCCGCTGCGTAATGTCGAAGGACTGCCCTGCCCATGGGGCCATCTTGCCGGAGTTGACGGCTGGCCGACGCCACGTCGCGGACGGCGGACTGCGAAACGCTCACTCAAAACGAGGGGTACTTAAGCCCTTGAGAACGGCGCTGGTAGAGTCGACGAGGCCCCATTAACGACAACGGAATGGTAGATATGCAGGCAGCGGAGACCAACCCACAACAACCGGCTTGGGAAGGATTCGCGCCAGGCGACTGGCAGCATGACGTGGACGTGCGAGGCTTCGTCCAAGTCAACTACACCCCCTACGACGGCGATGCCAGCTTTCTAGCCGGCCCCACGGACAAGACCCTGCGCACCTGGGAGACCTTGGAGAAGGATTACCTCTCGGTTGAGCGCGCCAAGCGAGTGTTCGCCGTCGACACCGACACCCCTGCCGACATCGACGCCTTCCCGGCCGGCTACATCAGCGCCGACGACGACGTCATCGTCGGTCTGCAGACCGACACCCCCCTGAAGCGCGCGATGATGCCCAACGGCGGCTGGCGCATGGTGGAGACCGCCATCCGCGAGGCGGGCGAAGAGCCCAACCCCGACGTCAAGGACGTCTTCACGAAGTACCGCAAGACCCACAACGAGGCCGTCTTCGACATCTACACCCCGCGCATTCGCGCGGCTCGGTCGTCGCACATCATCACCGGCCTGCCCGATGCTTACGGTCGCGGCCGCATCATCGGCGACTACCGTCGCGTCGCGCTCTACGGCGTCGACCAGCTCATCGAGTGGAAGGTCCGCGACAAGGACGCGGTCGCGGATCAGCCGTTCTCCGAGCACTGGGCGCGCTACCGCGAGGAGCACTCCGAGCAGATTAAGGCGCTGAAGAAGCTCAAGACGATGGCGGAATCCTACGGTTTCGACATTTCAGGCCCGGCGCGGACCGCGCAGGAAGCGGTCCAGTGGACCTACTTCGGCTATCTCGCCTCTGTGAAGTCGCAGGATGGCGCCGCGATGAGCATCGGCCGCCTCTCTGCCTTCCTCGACGTGTACTTCGAGCGCGATCTGGCCGCCGGGACCATCACGGAGACCGATGCGCAGGAGATGATCGACGCGCTGGTG
>DYZF01000285.1 GCA_020741375.1 Tessaracoccus flavescens | reverse complement strand
AACGCCCCGACGCCCGACCCACCGCGAAGGCCCCATCCCCGCCCCACTCTTCGCGTGCCAGCGGCAGTCCGCGCGCCTTGGTTTGAGCACTTATTCAGGCTCAACGGGCGACACGCCCGAGATCGTCGGCGTGTCGCGGATCGAGCCTCAACAAGTGCTCATCTGATCGGTGTTGGCCGCGCCTTTCCTCGGCGCTCCGGCACCCGGATCCGGCAGGGGTTGCCGTGGTTGCAGCGAGCGGGACGGGGATGGGGCCGTCTACCCGGCGGCGACCCGCGCCGGCAGCGCGCAGCTGATCTGCCCCGACAACCGGTACACAACCCCCACCACCAGCAGCGCGACCGACAAAGCCGCCAACCAAGGCTGCAGCGGACCGAAGTACGTGATCGCGCCCGAGTAACCCAACGCCAGGAGCGCGATCTTGTTGCAGACCGGGCAGCCGATGGCGAACCACGAGCCGATTGCCCCGGCGGTGCCCCACACCGATACCTTGTCGTCAGGCTCCGCGACGGCCTTCGGGCCAGACCGCAGGTACGTGGCGATCAGGACTCCAGACAGGATCGCCGTGACGATCCACACCGGGTAGCTCCACCACGTCGGCTCGATGTCGCGGCCGAAGACCGGGTTGGGGATGAGCACCGTGACGATGCCGAGCGCGACCGCGACTATCACCGTCGACACGCCCGCGGCGATCCACTGGCGGCTGGTCCAGAGGCGTAGGGCCTGGGCGGCTTGGGTTAGGTGGGTGCGCACGCCCGCCATTGTGCCACGGATTCGCCAAATACCCCAAGGGGTATATCTAGTCGAAGGGTGCCGAACCCTAGCCGCGACCCCCGAGCCAGTGCCATGATGCACAGAACACCGCGACGAGAGGACAGCGATGACTGAGAACACCCAGCCGGCCGCCGACAACCGCGAGCACGCTCAGGCGCCCGCCGAGGGCCCCGACGACCAAGCCCACGAGACCCAGCCCGCCGGCAAGGACGAGCGCCACCACTCCGAGGACTTGGCCGAGGGCACCGAGGACAAGGTGGAGCAGTAAGCCGTCGAAACCCTCACGAGTTGAGCAACCGATCCGCGCCCCTGACGTTAGTCAGGAGGCGCGGATCCACGTCTGCCCCGGCGCGCAGGACGCTGAGGTTGCCGTCGGTCTCGAGGATGAGCGCGGCGACGTGGTCCAAGCTCGTGACTCCCGCCTGCCGCAGTCGGCCCCAGATCACCCGCTCGTCGAGGTGGAACCGCTGCAACGCGCGGCGGTTGAAATCGCCGTCGACGTAGACGACAACGGCCCGACGGTGCCCGAACAGCCCGGCTCGTCGGCCCTGGCCGAACGCTGATTCGAGCGTCAGTAGAGTAGCGAGGCACAGCAGGCCGCCGAGCAGTGTGGCGCTCGGGCCCAACATCGAGCGACCGATGATCGCGCCCAGCACCAGCACGACGGCGAGCCCGCTACCGGAGCGGTTGGCGAACAGCCGCTGGCCCCAGACGCGCAGCACGACGGTGAACGCCAGGTACAGCACCGCCGATGACACCACTACGCCCACCGCATGGGGGAGGGTGATGCCGATTTCCTGCCACAGCGCTGCCCAGAAGTCCATGGGTCTATCTTGCTGCTTCCGCCGCCGACGCGGGGGCGGGCCGGCGGGGTCAGAGCGTGGGCGTCTTCAGGACGGCCAGCACGTGGTCGAGGTCGCGGGGGTGGCGCAGGAGGAGAACAGGGGTGCCCTCGGGGCGCTCGGCCCAGGCCCGCGCCGTCGCCCGCTTCCGCTTGAAGCTGCGGAAGTGCCACAGAATGATCGAATCCTTCGAGAACACCTGCTCCCACGTCTCGACGTTGCCGTTGCAGATCGGCTCCTTGTCCAGCACGCGCGCGAAGGTGCGGCGAATCAGGCGCAGCAGGCTGATCCAGCGAGGGTAATCGAGCGCGACGATCACGTCGGCGCGGGGTTCGACGAGGTCGCGCCACGCGGAATACGCCGTGTCGAACACCCACGTGGGCTGCACGACGACGTCGCCCACCAGCCGCCGCATCTCGCCCGCGGGGCGCTGCGTCCAGTTGGGCAACCAGCCGAACTCCTCATCCGACAGGTGCACCTTCAGGTTCAGCTTCCTGCCGATCGCACGCGCCGCCGTCGACTTCCCCGACCCCGTCACCCCATGGAGGAGGACGCGGCGGGCGCGCTGAAGGTCGGCGATGGAGGCGTTGGGCACGGCCACATTCTATGACCCCTACCGCCTGAAACTGCGGGCGGATAGCGTCGTGTCATGACGTGGCGCAGCCTGCTTCTGGAACAGCTCGAGTTCTACTGGACGACGCACTTCCGGCCCCGCATCGAGGGCCTCACCGACGACGAGTACTTCTGGGAGCCTGCGCTGGGCGCGTGGAGCCTACGCGAGGGCGACGACGGGCGCTGGGAACTCGATTCGCTCCCCGTCGAGCCGCCGATCGCGCCGGTGACCACGATCGCGTGGCGCGTCGGTCACCTTGGCCGCGACGTGCTGGGTAAGCGTGCGCGGGCCTTCTTCGCGCCCGGCGACGTGGCCAACGACGTCGTCATGTACGACGACCAGTACTGGCC
>DYZF01000284.1 GCA_020741375.1 Tessaracoccus flavescens | reverse complement strand
CGAAGGCCTCTTCGGCATGCACGACATCTACTCGCCGATCGGCGCCCTGCCCCCGAACCGCGTTCCGCTCCCCATCCAGAATGCGGGCGACCGCATCGGTGACAAGGTCTACAAGATCGACGCCGACAAGGTCGTCGCCGTCATCGAGACCAACGCACCTGATCGCAACACCCCGTTCAAGCCGCTCGACGACGACTCCCGCGCCATCGCCGGGCACTTCCTCGATTGGCTGGGTGCTGAGGTCAAGGCCGGCCGCCTTCCCGAGAACCTGCTGCCGCTGCAGTCCGGTGTGGGCAACATCGCCAACGCCGTGCTCGCCGGCCTGCTGGAGGGCCCGTTCGAGAACCTCACCTCCTACACCGAGGTTATCCAGGACGGCATGATCGACCTGATCGATTCGGGCAAGCTCACCGTCGCGTCCGCCACGGCGTTCTCCCTCTCCCCCACCGCGGCCGAGAAGATGAACGAAAACGCGGCTCACTACGCCAAGAAGATCGTTCTGCGTCCGCAGGACGTGTCGAACCACCCCGAGGCCATCCGCCGCATGGGCGTCATCGCCTGCAACGGCATGATCGAGGCCGACATCTACGGCAACGTGAACTCGACGCACGTCATGGGCTCGCGCATGCAGAACGGCATCGGCGGTTCGGGCGACTTCACCCGCAACGGCTGGGCGTCCTGCTTCGTGACGCCGTCCACCGCGAAGGGTGGTGCGATCTCCTGCATCGTCCCGATGGTCAACCACGTCGACCACACCGAGCACGACGTGCAGGTGCTCATCACCGAGCAGGGCCTCGCTGACCTCCGCGGTCTGGCCCCGCGTCAGCGCGCGCTGAAGGTGATCGAGAACTGCGCTCACCCGGATTACAAGGAGCCGCTGCGCGAGTACATCAAGTTGGCTGAGAAGAAGGCCAACGGCATGCACACGCCGCACGACCTTGCCACGGCGCTCGGCTGGCACGTCCGCTTCCTCGAGACGGGCACCATGATGGCCTGATCGTCCCTGACGACAACGAGGGTGGGGTCCGCGCTTCGGCGTGGGCCCCACCCTCGTTCTACGGGCGGTGCGGGCGGCGGTCCTCCCGCCCGTGCTCAAGGCTTCCGCTGGTCGCTGAACCAGCGGAAGCGAAGGGCTACAGCGGGCCCGGCTGTCACCGCTCGACGGAGAACAGGTCGCCCGGCTGACAACCCAGCACGTCGCACAGTGCGGTCAACGTCGAGTACCGGATCGCTTTGGCGCGGTTGTTCTTCAGCACCGACAGGTTCACCACCGTCACGCCCACGGCGTCGGCCAGGGCGGCGAGGGTCATCCCACGTTCCTCCAGCAGTGCGTCAAGGTGACACACCACGCGATGCGGTTCGTCGACGGCCATCACACGAGCCCCTCGACGTCGTCCTCCAGCTGCACGCCGTGCTTGAAGCCTTCGGCGAGGGCCGCGATGAGGAAGCCGACGCCGGGCAGGAGCAGGTCGGCGGCCCTGCTCTCGTTGACAAAGAAGACCGACGAGTCGCCCACCGCGTTGGTGGTCATCAGGCCGTTGACCAGACCGGTGACAAAGAACAGCAGCAACGAGCCGACGATGATGATCATCGCGATGCCCCGCATGCGCGCCACGTTGGTGAGGGTGAAGGGCCGGCCTTCCTGCACGTCGTCGAGGAGCCGCCACAGCAGCCAGACGACGACGCCCATCAGGCAGACGAAGAGGAGGCCGGGCGCCATCGACGCGAGCCACAGGCCGGCGCTGGCGTCGGCGAACTCGGCCATGAGGCCGCCGCCGTGCTGGAGGGTGACGCCCTCCCGGGCGCCTTCCACCGCGCCCTGGTCGACGCCCTCGACGTAGGCCTGGAGCGGCTTGCCGGTGGCCCAGTCGATGATCGGGTTCACGATCGTCACGATGGCCGCCACGGCGGTGACGCCTACGGCGATCAGCTTGGTCAGTTGGGTGTCGGTCCGGTCGAACCGGAGGGGGTCCTTGGCGGGCATCTCAGTTCCTTTCAGGTCTGTATATCGAAAAACGATAGCATCGACTCTCGATAGGTACAACGAATTTCGATATGTTTTTTCGGGAGGTTCCGAGCGGAACCGGGCCGTCTGCTAGGAATGGGTCATGATCGATCTCGTCGCCGTCCGCCGCGAACTCCACCAGATCCCGGAGGTTGGCCTCCAACTCCCCGAAACCCAGGCCGCGGTGCTCCGCCACCTCGAGGGCCTCCCGTTGGAGATCACTCTCGGCGAGACCTTGACGTCGGTGGTCGGCGTGCTGCGCGGCGGTCGGGAGACCGACGGCAAGCGCCCCGTCGTGTTGCTCCGCGCCGACATGGACGCGCTCCCCGTCGAGGAGCTCACCGGCCTCGACTACGCCTCCACCAACGGCAACATGCACGCCTGCGGCCACGACCTCCACATGACCATGCTGGTGGGCGCCGTTCACGAACTCTGCGCCCGCAAGGACGAGCTCGCCGGCGATGTGATCTTCATGTTCCAGCCCGGCGAGGAGGGTGTCGACGGCGCCAAGTACATGCTGGAGGAGGGCCTCCTCGACGTGGCCGGCGCGCGCCCCGACTACGTCTACGCCCTGCACGTATGGTCCGCGCTGGACCCGCACGGCACGTTCTCCACCAAGCCCGGCACCGTCATGGCCAGCTCCGACATCGCCAAGGTCCGCGTCGTCGGCCGCGGTGGCCACGGATCCACCCCGCAGCTCGCCGCCGACCCGGTGCCCGCCCTCGCCGCCATCACCACGTCCCTCAACACGATGGTGACGCGCAACTTCGACGTGCAGAACCCGGTCGTCGTCACCGTCGGCCTCCTGCAGGCAGGCACCATCGCCAACGTCATCCCCGAGGAGGGGCGCCTCGAAGCGACGCTGCGCACCTTCGACACCGACGTGCGCGCCAAGCTCTTCAACACCATCCCCACCCTCGTCGAGGGCATCGCCGCCGGACACGGCGTCAAGGGCGAGACGGAGTTCGTGGAGCAGTACCCCGTCACCGTCAACCACGCCGGCGAGGCCGATTTCGTGGCCGAGGTGGTCGCAGACCTGTTCGGCGAAGAGCGCCACTCCCGCTGGTCCGCACCGCTCGCCGGCGCTGAGGACTTCTCGCGACTCCTGGAAGCGGCCCCCGGCTGCTTCATCGGGCTCTCGGCCTGCCCTCCGGATCTCGATCCCGCAACCGCGCCGTTCAACCACTCGGCCTATGCGCGCTTCGACGACGCCGTCGTGGCCGACGGCGCGGCGCTGTTCACCGAACTGACGATGCGAAAGCTGGGCCGGTAGTGGCGACATTCATGTCGGCCGCCATCACGTTCTTCCTCGTGATGGATGGCCTCGGCAACGTGCCGTTGTTCCTCACCTCGCTGCGCAACACGGCCCCCGAGCGGCGCCAATGGGTGATCCTGCGCGAGTGCCTGATCGCCCTGCTGATCATGGTGACGTTCCTGTTCGCCGGCGGCTTCCTGATGGATCTGCTGAACATCGAGAACTCGTCGCTCCAAGCGGCCGGCGGCGTCATCCTGCTGCTGATCGCCATCCGCATGGTGTTCCCCACCCCCGAGCGCCCGCTCAATGAGCCACTGACCCACGACGAACCCCTCATCGTGCCGCTGGCCGTGCCCTACGTCGCCGGCCCGTCGCTGCTCGCCGTCGAGGTGGTCATGGTGAGCCAGAATCCGCACCTGTGGCCGCAGTATCTGGGCGCGCTGATCGTCGCGTGGCTGCTCACCACGGCCATCCTGTACTCCTCCGGATTCCTGCGCCGCGTCGTCGGCGAACGCGCGCTGGTGGCGGTGGAGCGCCTCATGGGCATGATCCTCGTGGTGCTCGCCACGCAGATGCTGTTCGAGGGGACGCGGTCCTTCTTCGGGTAGCCGCGATAGTCCATGATGGGTCTATGCGTCCCATGCTGGCCACCCCCACGCGCACGCCAGGCGTACCTCCCACCGGTGACGAGTGGTTGCACGAGGTGAAGTGGGACGGCGTCCGCGCCGTCGGCCACGTGACGGGTGGGCAGTTCCGCCTGTTCAACCGCACGGAGGGCGACATCACCGACGGTTATCCCGAGGTGGTGGAGGGCACCGACACGCTGCCAGACCTGATCGTCGACGGCGAACTGGTGGTCCTCGATTCCGACGGCATCCCAAGCTTCCACGAGATCGCGCACCGGATGCACGCCCGCAACCCGGCCCATGTGGCGCGCCACATGAAGGAGCGACCTGCGATCTTCGTGGTGTTCGACCTGTTGGCGCTCGACGGCCGCGATCTCACCCGCCTCCCTTTGGCCGAGCGCCGCGCGCTGCTCGAGGGGCTCGGCCTGACGCCGCGGGTCTGGCAGCTCTCGGAGTCCTACGACGACGGCGCGGCCCTAGCCGAGTTCACGCGCAACGCCGGGCTCGAAGGGGTCGTGTCCAAGAAGCGCACGTCGCAGTACCTGCCCGGCGCCCGCAGCACCGACTGGGTCAAGACGGCGCATCGCGCCGAAGTGGTGACCGTCATCGGCGGCTGGCTCCCGGAGACCGACGCGCCGGACCGGCTGGGCGCTGTCTGGGTGGGCAACGTCGCCAACGCCGAGACCTTCGAGGACAACCCGGTGCTGTACTCGCTGGGCCGCGTCGGCTCCGGCCTCAGCCAGAAGCAGCGCGCGGCCCTGCTGACGGTGCTTCGCGACATCGAACGCGACACCCCAGCCTTCGATCGCCTGCCCGCCGACCCCGAGATCAAGCGCACCAGATGGGTGGAACCGTTGCTGTGCGTGCAGGTGCGCTACCTGAACGTGACGCCGTCGGGCAGCCTGCGGCAGCCGGTGCTGATGTCGCTGCGCCCCGACGTCTCGCCGCTGGACGCCGACGCCGCCGAGCTGAACTAGTTCACGCGGACGGCGCGCAGCACCACGTCCTCGTGATGGTGGGCGCCGCGACCTTCGACGACGTCGCGGTCGCGGTGCTCGTGCACGAGGATCCGCCAATCGTCCCCGAGCCGCGCCGCCACGTTGTCCGGGGTCAGGAGTTGGGTGATGTCGCCGTGCTCCGGGTGGGCGTGGAACTCCGCGTGATGCACCACCAGCAGCGTGCCGCCGACGGCGACCAGCCGGGTCAGCTCCTCCAGCGGCATCTGGTCGAGGAAGATCGGCGCGTAGTGGACGGAGACCAGATCGAAATCGTCATGAGGCAGCACCACATCGTCGAGCGAGCCATGCACCCACTCCACCTCCACGTCGGCCTCGTCGGCCGCCCGCTGGGCCCGCTCCAACGCCACCAGTGACGGATCGACACCCACCACTTCCCAGCCGCGCTGCTCCAACCAGATGGCGTCGGCACCCTCACCGCAGCCGACGTCGAGCGCCCGGCCGGTCTCCAAGCCGGTCACCTCGGCCACCAGGGTCTTGTTGGGCTGCCCGCTCCAGATGCGGTCGGCTTCGCTGTAGGTGGCGTCCCAGTCGTGCGTCATGCAGCCAAGTATGGCCGGTAGGCTGCATGACGTGACGGAGCCCAAGCAGATCGCGACGCTGCCGCCGATCGAGGAGATCAGCGGCGACGTGCCGCGCAGCCCGCGCACAGGCGAGCCCCGCCGTCCCGCCGTCGTGCTGGTGGCGGCCGTCGCGTCGTACCTCGCGGTCGCGGCCTTGGCGTTCACGTACGGCTGGCACTGGTACCGCGCCGTCTACCCCGCCACCTATCCCGGCTCATCGCGGCTGGTGCGCTGGATCGAGCCGGACCCGGGCAAGTGGCTGTCGCTGACTTTGGAAGGCGCGCTGGCCGTGGCGCTCATCGTCGCCGCGGGCGCCGTCGGCGTGGCTGGGTTCCAAGCGTGGAACGGCTGGCCGTGGTCGCGGTGGATGGCTCTGGCCGGGGTTGTGCTGACGGCCGGTTTCACGGCGATCACGAACGACTACGGCTACATCGGCCTCGGGCTGGCCGTCGTCGTCGCGGTGCTGACCTTCCTCCCGCGAACCTACTACCAGCAGTGGCGCGACATCCGCGCCGAGCGCACCGAGCCGTATCGCCGCCCCGACGGGATCTTCTACGGGCGGCTCCCCCGGTACCGCTGACCCGACTAGGCTTGATGCCCATGGCTGGTAAACCCCTTGTCGACGGCATTTTCCGCGTGGTGCGCGACGTCGCCGTCCGCGCCCTCAACCGAGCGGTGGATCCGAAAACTCGCAAGCGCGAGAGTCAGCGGTCGCAGAAGAACTCCACCGGCTACCCCGGGGATTTCACTGACCGCCCGCGCATCGTCTACCAGCCCATCAAGGACGGCCGCCCGGATCCCGGCGAAGTGGTGTGGACGTGGGTGCCGTACGAGGAGGATTACAGCCAGGGCAAGGACCGCCCGGTGCTGCTGGTCGGCCGCGACGGCGAGTGGCTGCTGGGGCTGCAGGTCACCTCGCAAGATCACGACCGCGACCGTGACCAAGAGGCCCGCGCCGGGCGCTACTGGATCGACATCGGCGCCGGCGCGTGGGACAACCAGCGTCGCCCCTCGGAGGCGCGCGTCAACCGCCTCATCCGGATCGACCCCGACGCCGTGCGCCGTGTGGGCGCGATCCTGGACGAGGCGCTGTTCGACGACGTCGCCCGGGAAGTGCTGCGCCACTACTGACCCCCCACGGATCGCTTCCCGCGCTGACGCGACCCCATTCCCGCGGGTAACACCGTCGCCCGGCGGAAATTCCCACGTTCTCTACCCGTGAACAACGGTGCACACGATTCGAACCGGCCACCGCTCGGCTGCTTGAATGGCCCCAGCATCCGAAAGAGGCACCTCAGTTGATCACCGTGACCGACCTGACCAAGGTCTACCGCCAAGGCAAGCGCGACGTGCGCGCCCTCGACGGCGTCACGCTGACAGTGCCTGCGGGCTCCATCCACGGCATCATCGGCCACTCGGGCGCCGGTAAGTCGACGCTCGTGCGCTGCCTGACGCTGCTCGACCACCCCACGTCCGGCACGGTCGAGATCAACGGGGTGGACCTCACGGCCGCCCGCGCCGACGCCCTCCGCACGGCCCGCCGTCGCATCGGCTTGGTGTTCCAGCAGGCCAACCTGTTCGATTCACGCACCATCGCCGACAACGTCGGCTACCCGCTGGAGCTGATCGGCACGCCCAAGGCGCAGCGCGAGGCCAAGGTGCAGGAGCTGCTCGAACTCGTGGGCCTGCCCGATTCCGGCCCCGCCTACCCCGCCCAACTCTCCGGCGGCATGCGCCAGCGCGTCGGCATCGCCCGCGCCCTGGCCACAGACCCCGACGTCCTCCTCTTCGACGAACCCACCTCGGCGCTGGACCCGAAGACCACCGACGAGATCCTCGATCTGATCCTCTCCCTCAAGGGCTTGGGCGATCTGGCGGTCCTCGTCATCACGCACGAGATGCACGTCGTGAAGAAGATCTGTGATTCGGTCTCCCTCCTCGACGGCGGCCGCATCGTCGAATCCGGCCCGCTCGTCGAGGTGGTCGACAGCCTCGACGGCCGTCTCGCCGAAGCGCTGCTCGGTATCCCGCCGCACGCCCCGCTCGACGCCGTCGGCGGCACCTTCGTCGACGTGCTGTCCTCCGGTGAGCGCGCCGCCATGCCCGTGGTGGCGCACACGTCCACGCTGGTGGGCGCCGAACTGAACATCGTCGCGGGCAGCGTCGAGCACCTGGCCGGCACCACGTTTTCGCACCTGCGCATCTCGGTGCCCGACGGCACGGACCCGCAGCACGTCGTCGACGTACTCCGCCAGCAGGGCGCCGACGCGAAGCTCACCGAGCGAGGTGATCTCCGATGACGTTGCTCGACACGTGGTTCAGCAACCCGGCGCTGCAGAAGGCGCTGCCCCCGGCGATTTGGGAGACGCTCATCATGGTGAGCATCTCCAGCCTCGCCACCGTCCTCATCGGCCTGCCGCTGGGCGTCATCCTGTTCATCACAGACAAGGGCGGGCTCGGCGAGAACCGGCCGCTGAACGTCGTGCTGTCCAGCATCGTCGTCAACATCACCCGCTCCATCCCGTACGCGATTCTGATGCTGGCGCTGATCCCGTTCACCCGCTGGATCGTGGGCACGTCGCTCGGCCCGATGGCCGCCACAGTGTCGCTCTCGATCGCCGCCATCCCGTTCTTCGCGCGTCTGGTGGAGACGGCGCTGCGCGACGTGCATTCGGGCAAGCTCGACGCCGCCCACGCCATGGGGTCGACGAAGTGGCAGTCGGTCACGAAGGTGCTGATCCCAGAGGCGATGCCGGGCATCGTCGCCGGAATCACCACCACCGTCGTCACGATCATCGGCTACTCCGCCATGGCCGGCCTCATCGGCGGCGGCGGCCTCGGCCGGTTGGCCTACAACTACGGCTTCCAGCGCTTCTCGCTCGACATCATGGTGATCACCGTCATCATCATCGTCGTCATCGTGCAGCTTGTTCAGGCTCTGGGCGACTGGATCAGCCGCCGGGTCGACCACCGATAAGACTTCCCTTCCAGGGAGAAACCAGCCTCGCGCTGGACACAAGAAACGGTCCACTTGTTGTGGGCCCCGAGCAGATAGGACACCTCCTATGCGCAAGATTCTGACCGCAGTTGCTGCCTCGTTGGCAGCTACCATGGCGCTCACCGCCTGCGGCGGCGACACCACAGAACCGGCCGGCACCACCTCCGGCGCCGCGGGCGAGACCGCCAAGGTCGTCGTCGGCGCCAGCCCCGTGCCGCACGCCAAGATCCTCGAATACATCCGCGACAACCTGGCCGCCGACGCCGGGCTGGAGATCGAGATCAAGGAATTCGACGATTACGTCCTGCCGAACGAGGCGCTCGCCTCCAAGGAACTGGACGCCAACTACTTCCAGCACCTGCCGTACCTCGAGTCGCAGATCGCTGAGAAGGGATACGAATTCACCCCCGGCGAGGGCGTTCACATCGAACCCCTCAAGCTGCTCTCCGAGAAGCACACCGACGTGGCGGGCATCCCCGACGGCGGCACCATCGTCATCACCAACGATGTCTCGAACCAGTACCGCGGCCTGAAGCTGCTCGAATCGGCCGGCCTCCTCGAGGGCCTCGCCGAGGACGCCACCGTGCTGTCGCTCACCGACGCCGAGAACCCGAAGGGGCTCAAGTTCGAGGAGACCCAGCCCGAGGTCGTCGTGCAGCAGGTGTCCGACCCCAAGGTTGACGCCGCCGTCATCAACGCCAACTTCATCCTGACCGCCGGTCTGGACCCGAACAAGGCGATCGCTTCGGAGCAGGTGGCGGGCAACCCCTACGCCAACATGCTCGTGTGGCGCACCGGTGATGAGTCCGACGCCGTGAAGAAGCTCGACGAGCTCCTGCACTCCGACGAGGTGGCTGAGTTCATCAAGACCGAGTGGCCCGGTGGGGACGTCATCCCCGGCTGATCCCCAGCCTGACCACTGATCGAGGGTCGTCGCACGCTGTGCGGCGGCCCTCGTCGCATGTGTGGGCTCTTGCGGGCGCGCGCCGTCGCGTGCAAGGATTCCGTCATGATCATCAGGAAGTGACCAGGGCCACGGCCCACGCCTTGAGCTTCGCTCGGCGCCCCGATCAACCATGCCCTCATTCACTCTCCTGAAAGCACTCATCGCATGATCACCATTCACGAAATCCCCCTGCCCGATGCGCCCGAAGGCCTCTGGCTCGAACTCCACCGCATCACCAGCGTCTGCGACGCCGAGATGATCGGCGGCAACCAGTGGTGGACGTCCCCTGAGGCGTCGCTGCGCGCCGCGAAGGCCGACACCGAGAACGACATCCGCCGCTTCCTCGCCACCGTCGACGGCGTCGCCGCCGGCAGCGCGTCGATCCGCTCCAACCGGGTGGACAGCCCCAACCAGGCGCACGTCTACATCCAGGTGCTGCCCGAGTTTCGGGGTCGCGGCATTGCGCAGGCGTTGGCCGATCACGTCCGCAGCGAAGCCCCCGACTTCGAGGTGTATTCCGGCTGGAGCCTTATGCCCCCGCCGGGCGAGCACAACCGCCTCAAGCCGCCGTCGGGTTCCGGTGCGGTGCCGTCGGATCACCCGGCCACCAAGCTCGCGCTCCGCAACGGCATGACGCTGGGCATCGTCGAGCGGGTCAGCCGGTATGACTTCGACGCGCCCCTCATCGATCCGGTGGTGGCGCTGAAGGAGGCGCAGGCAGTCGCGGGAGCCGACTACGAGGTGGTCGCGTGGGAGGGTGTGGCCGACGAGCCGATGCTGGCCGGCCTGGCCAAGCTGCGCGAGCTCATGTACTCGGACACCCCGAACGGCGATCTCACGGTGGTGCAGAGCTCGTGGGACGTTGACCGGCTGCGTCGGATCGAGGAGGAGCGGGTGTTGACCTTCCGCTATTTCCGCACCGCCATCCGACACGTTCCCAGCGGCGACATCGTCGCGGTCAACGAGCTCATGGTGGACCGCTCCAACCCGGAGGCGTTCGTCGACCAGTGGGACACCGTCGTGGCCCGCGACCATCGGGGGCACCGGCTCGGCATGGCGGTGAAGGCCGCCAACCTGATCCAGGTTCGCGAGGCGGTGCCGACGGCGACCTCGATCGTCACGTGGAACGCGGAAGAGAACCGGCACATGCTGGCCGTCAACGAGGCGCTGGGGTTCTATCCCATCCTCGTCGAGGGCGGGTTCGAGCTGAAGCGCTCCTGACAGCGGGCGAGGGCGGGTGTCGACGTCGGCGCCCGCCCTCGTGGCTACTCTGGAGACGTGACTCGCGCGATTCTGTTCGATCTGGACGGCACCCTCACCGACACGGTGCCGATCATCGCCCGCACCATCTCCCAGGCCCTGGTGGACAACGGGATCGCCTGCCAGCCCGAGGACGTCTACCCGCTGATCGGGCGCCCGACCGAGGTGGCGTTCCGTGCGCTGCACGATTTCGACGACGACGCCCAGTTGGAGCGGATCATCGCCGAGTACCGGGTGGCTGCCGACGCGGAGGTGGAGTCGGCGGGCGCCGAACTGGTACTGCCCGGCGTGCACGCGATGTTGGAGGATCTCCGGGCTGACGGGTTCGCCGTCGGCATCGTCACCGCGAAGGCCACCGCCACCGCCACGCACCTGCTGAGAAACGCCGGCCTCGATGGCCTCTTCGACACGGTCATCTCCACCGACGATGTCGCCAACGGCAAGCCGGCACCCGACGCGGCCGTCCTCGGCCTCGATCGGCTCGGGGCCGAGGCCGCGCAGACGTGGTACGTCGGCGACGCCCTCACCGACATGGAGATGGCGAAGGCCGCGGGCATGCGGGCCATGGGCATCACCACCGGCGCGGCTCGCCGTCAGGAACTGCTGGATGCGGGGGCCGACGTCGTCGTCGACCACGCCAGCGAGGTGCTCCCGCTGGCCCGGATGGTCTGACTCGCCGTCGAACCACGCTCTGTTTTCGGGGCGGATTTTTGGGGCGACGGCGCCCCGCGGCTTAGGGTTGTCGTCGATTCCCCAACGACAGGCAGAGCGCATTCATGGCACACGACCCCACCCCCACCTCGTCCGAGGTCCTTCGACCAGATAGCCCTGGGCGCTGGTTCGTCCGGCTGCTGAAGGGCATCGCCGTGGGCGTGGGCGCCATCCTTCCCGGCCTGTCCGGCGGCGTGCTGGCCGTCATCTTCAAGCTCTACGATCCGCTGATCCGGTTCCTGGCGAACATCCGCCGCAACTTCGTGAAGAACGTCATGTACTTCATCCCTGTGGGCATCGGCGTGGCCATCGGTATCTTCGCGTTCTCGGTGCTGGTCAAGGCGGCCTTCGATTCCTACGCGGCCCAGTTCATCTGCCTGTTCATCGGCTTCGTCGTCGGCACGTTCCCGTCGCTGTACCGCACCGCGGGGAAGCACGGCCGCACCGTCGCTCACCTCATCACGATGGTGATCGCTGCTGTCCTGATCTTCGCGCTGATGCTGGCGGGCGAGCAGACGCTGGTGCAGGTGGAGCCGAGCATCCCGGTGTGGATCGGGTCCGGCGCTCTCATCGGCCTGGGCGTGATCGTTCCGGGCATGTCGCCGTCGAACTTCCTCATCTACTTCGGCCTCTACGACAAGATGGCCGGCGGTATCAAGGAACTCGATTTCGCCGTCATCATCCCGCTGTTCATCGGCGTGGTGCTGTGCGTGCTGCTGCTGGCGAAGGGCGCTGCGTGGCTGTTCGACCGCTACTACGCGCACGCGTTCCACTTCATCCTGGGCATGGTGATCGGTTCGTCGGTGGCTCTGTTCCCCACGCAGGTGTTCCCGGCGTTCACGTCCGAGCAGCTCGCCGCCCACGGCCTCACCATGACCACCGGCATCCTGTTCGCGGTTGCGATGCTGATCGTCGGCACCGTTGCGTCCTACCTGTTCTCGCGCGTCGAGGACAAGTACTCCGACGAGCGTGAGGCCATCGACAACGTCACCGACGACGGGGACGAGAACCCCATCGAGGTTGCGGCCAAGCAGTGAGTTTGCTGCGCACCGCCACCGACCTCGCCCGCCGTGGAGCACGCCGAGTCTCGGACTGGCTCGGCCCCTACACGGCCATGTGGATCATGCTGGCCGTCGGGGCCGCGGTTGTCGCCGGGCTGGCTGCGATCGCCGCCGAAATCTACGAAGGGGTCGCGGAGAACGACGGCGCCGCCGCCTTCGACCGCCCAGTTCTTGAGGCGTTCAAGGCCATGCGGACTCCGTTCTGGGACGCGGCCGTGACCAATTTCACCAATCTCGGCGGGGTCATCGGCATGCCGATCATCGCGCTGCTGGCCTTGGCGTTCTTCTCCTGGAAGTCGCGGACGTGGCGCGCGACCATCCTGATCGTCGGGGTGGCGGCGGGATCGCTGCTGATCACGACGGTGGGCAAGCTGGCCATCGGTCGCGCTCGCCCGGACCAGCTCGATGCGGTGCCGCCGTTCGAGACTTCGCCGTCGTTCCCGTCCGGCCACACCCTCAACGCGACGGCGATCATCACGATCCTCGTCTACCTCGCGTGGCTGGCCCTCGACAACCGGTTGATCAAGATTGCCGTCTCCATCTTGGGCGTGCTGTTCGTGATCGCGATGGGGCTCTCGCGCGTGTTCCTCGGCCACCACTGGATGACCGACGTGCTGGCTGCGTTCGCCATCGGCTTGGCGTGGGCCGCGGTGGTGATCTTGGCGCACCGGACGTACTGGATGGTCCGCGACGTGCGCGAGGAGGCCTCCGCCGCCTAGACCCTCAGCAAAGAGCAATCGGCCCTAGCCATCTGTGTGATGACTAGGGCCGATTGCGTTGGAGCGGGCGACGGGAATCGAACCCGCGTGTTCAGCTTGGGAAGCTGACGCTCTACCATTGAGCTACGCCCGCGTTGCCCAGACAGATTAGCAGCTAATTCGGCTGCAGGCTGGGCCGCCTCACCCGGACCGGCCAACGGCGGGACCTCAGTGTCGCTAGGCTGAACGATGTGGGAAACGCGGCTGGCACAGTCACACGCGACGACCGCGTCATCACCCGGCTCGCCAAGGCTCACGACGCCTCCCACTTCCTGCTCACGCCGCGGTCGGTCCTGACGCCCAGCACCGTCGACGACGTCGCCCAGATCATGCGCGACGCGGCCCGCAACCGCACCCCCATCACGTTCCGGGCGGGCGGCACCAGCCTGTGCGGGCAGGCGGTCACCGATTCGATCATGGTGGACACCCGGCAGAACTTCCGCCATGTGGAGGTGCTCGACGACGGCCTCCGCGTCCGTGCCGGGGCAGGCGCAACCTTGGCGTCGGTCAACGCACGGCTCCGCCGCTACGGGCGCCGCCTCGGGCCAGACCCCACCAGCGAAATCGCCTGCACCATCGGCGGCATCATCGCCAACAACTCCAGCGGCATGCTCGCGGGCATCGAGCACAACAGCTACACCACCTTGGAATCCATGGTGTTCGTCCTGCCGAGCGGCCGCGTCGTCGACACGGCTGACGATTCCGCCGACATCACGCTTCGGCTCGAGGAGCGACGCCTAGTGGGCGGGCTCCACATGCTGCGCAAGCGGCTCCGCACCAACCCGGAATCCATCGCGCAGATCAACCGGCTGTTCTCAATCAAGAACACCATGGGCTACGGGGTCAACGCGCTGCTCGAGTTCCACCGCCCGGTGGACATCATCCCCCACCTCCTGATCGGCAGCGAGGGCACGCTCGGCTTCGTCGCCGAGGCCACCTTCCGCACCGTCCCGCTCGCCACACACACCGCGGCGGCGCTCGCGCTCTTCCCAGATTTGGTGTCAGCAGCGTCCGCCGTCGAGCCGCTGGTGGAGCAGGGCTTCGAGGCGATTGAACTGATCGATGTCGCGGCCCTGCGGGTGGTGCAGCACCGCCCGGACGCGCCGTCGATCCTGCGCGACGCCCAGCTCACGACGCAGGCAGCCCTGCTGGTCGAACTGCACGAGTTGGACGACGCATCGCTGCGGACCCGCATCGGCGAGGCGACGGCGGCGCTGGAGGGGCTGGACGTCGTCGGCCGCGTGGAGCTGACCACGGACCCGGAGCAACGGCGGGCGCTGGTGGAGTTGCGGCGCAGCCTCTACGCGCTGGTCGCGGGCACACGGCCGTCGGGCACCACCACCCTGCTCGAAGACATCTGCGTGCCGCTGGAGAAGTTCGCCGAGATGTGCGAGGCGCTCGACGAGCTGTTCACCCGCAACGGATACGACATCCTCGAGGTGCCGATCTTCGCCCACGCCCGCGACGGCAACATCCACTTCCTGCTCAGCGAACGCTTCGACGAACCAGCCGGCCTGCTGCGGTACCGCAAGTTCTGCCGCGACCTCGTCCGCCAAGTGCTGCGCCGCGGCGGCGTGCTGAAGGCCGAGCACGGCACCGGTCGCGCGATGGCGCCCTTCCTGCAGCAGCAGTACGGCGACGAGCTGTACGACGTCATGCGCGAGATCAAGCACCTGTTCGACCCGGCGGGCGTCATGAACCCCGGCGTCATCATCACCGACGACCCCGACGAGCATCTGCAGCACCTCAAGCTCATGCCAACGATCGAGCCCGAAGTGGACAGGTGCATCGAGTGCGGGTTCTGCGAATCGGGCTGCCCCTCGCGCGATCTGACCCTCACTCCCCGCGAGCGGATCGTGCTGCGCCGCGAACTCGCCGGCCGCGCCTCGGATCGACGGCTCGTCAAGGCCGTCATGGAGGACTACCCGTACGAGGCCGTCGAGACGTGCTCCACCGGCGGCATGTGCGCCGTCGCCTGCCCGCTGGGCATCAACACGGCCGATTTGGTGCGGCGGCAGCGCGCCGAGGATCAGGACGGCGTCGAGAAATCTGCATGGAATCAGGCAGCGAAGACGTGGGGGCTGGCCACCCGTCTGGGGTCGGCGGCGCTAACCATGGCGAAATCGACGGGGCCGCTGGCCGGGGTCGCAACCAGGCTGGGGCGTCGCGCTCTGGGCGAGGATGCCGTCCCGAACTATGACGAATCACTGCCCAAGGGCTCGGGCCTGCGCCGTCGGCCGAAGCGTCGAGATCGACGGCGGGCGGGCGGGGTCGCGGCCTACTTCCCTTCCTGCCTGCAGACGATGTTCGGCGCCGAAGGCCAGGGCGTGTTCTCCGCGTTCAACGAACTGTGCAATCGCACCGAGGTGCCGGTGCAACTGCTCGACGCGTCGGGCCTGTGCTGCGGCTCGCCGTGGCGGGCCAAGGGGCTCACCACCGGGTACGAGACCATGCGCGACAAGGTCTTCCACAAGTTCGGGAAGCGCCGCAACCTCACGGTGGTCTGCGACGCGACGAGCTGCACCGACGGCCTCAAAGCCATG